>NZ_JBSGDY010000081.1:0-26676 GCF_053602615.1 Micromonospora sp. NPDC004336 | reverse complement strand
GCGGCGGACCGGGCGGCTTCCGAGCCGCCTGCCCCAGTACCGGCGGCGAACCGGGTCGCCTCCGGGCCGCCTGCTCCGGTGCCGGCGGTGGGTCGGACGGGGTCCGCCGCGCGGCCGGCCCACCCCGCCGAGCGGGCGGCGGCCGTCGGCTACCGGCAGCTCTGGGCGGCCGACCCGGGTGCGTGGCGGACCGCCGGGGCGGCCTGGCGCGGGCTGACCGACCCGGTCGGCCGCCGGGCCGGCGAGCTGTCCGCCGAAGCGGCGGCGCTGCGCGCCGACTGGTCCGGCGGCGCGGCCGGGGCCGCCGACGCCCGGCTCGCGGCGCTGCGCGCGGAGCTGACCACGGTCTGCCCCGCCCTCGTCGAGATCGACCAGGTGCTGGCCGAGTTCGCCGGCCGGCTGGACGCGGCCAAGGCCCGGCTCGCCGCCGCGGTGACGCGCGCGGAGGGCGCCGGGCTGCTGGTCGACCGGCAGGGGCGGGTGTCGGCCGACCCCGCCCGCGCGCCGGCCACCCCCCGTTCGGGCCAGGTCGCGGCCGGGGTGGGCACGGCGATCCGGGCGGCTCTGGAGCTGGCCGGTTCCGCCGACCGGGAGGCGGCCGGCCGGCTGGACGCCCTGGCGGCGGCAGCCCGGTCGACGTGGGTGGCCCCGCCGCCGCCCGGCCGGCCGCCGCCCGGCGCGGGTCCCGGCGCGGTGCGGGCGTGGTGGGCGGGGCTCACCGCCGCGCAGCGCCGGTGGCTGGTGGCCCACGAGCCGGGGCTGGTCGGCCGCCTCGACGGGGTCCCGGCGGACGCCCGCGACCAGGCCAACCGGCTGCTGCTCGGGGCGCGGCGGGAGGAGCTGCTCGCCGCGCGGCGACGGCTGCTGGCGCGGGTGCCGCGCGGGCCGGTGGAGCTGGCCGGGCTGCTGCGGGTCGAGACGGCACTGGCCGGGCTGGACGCGCTGGCCGGTCGCCTGGCCGCCGGCGAGGCCCCCCGGGCGTACCTGCTGGGGCTGGACACGGCCGGCGAGGGGCGCGCGGTCGTGGCGCTGGGCAACCCGGACCGGTCGGCGCGGGTGCTGACGTACGTACCCGGGATGACCGCCGGGCTGGGAGACGCGACCGGCGAGCTGGGCCGAGCCGCCCGGGTGCTGTCCCGCTGCGCCGCCCTGGCCCCCGAGGAGGAGACCGCGGCGGTGCTCTGGCTCGACTACGACGCCCCCGACTTCCTGCACGAGGCGGCCTGGCCGGGGCAGGCCCGGGACGCCGGGCCGGCGCTGCACCGGTTCCAGGAGGGGCTGCGGGCGACCCACGAGGGGCCGCCGGCCCGGCAGACCGTGCTGGGCCACAGCTACGGCTCGCTGGTGGTCGGCACGGCCGCACGCGACCACGGGCTCGCCGCCGACGCCCTGGTCTTCGTCGGCTCGCCCGGGGTCGGGGTCACGCACGCCGCCGAGCTGCGGCTGCCTCCGGAGCAGGTCTGGGCGAGCACCGCGTCGGACGACGTGATCCGGCTGGCCCGGCCCCCGGACGAACTGGCCCGGCAGGCCCTGCACGCCGCGTCGCCGCTGACGGCCGCCGGGCCGGGGCGGGAGCTGTGGTTCGGCCACGACCCCGCCCATCCGGCCTTCGGCGGGCGCACCTTCCCCAGCGGCCGGCACGGCCACACCGGCTACTGGGCACCCGACAACCCGGCACTGGACGGCATGGCCCGGGTCGTGCTGGGCCGCTGACCCCGACCGCCGTCAGCCGCTGACCCGGACCGCCGGCCACCGCCCGAGAGCACGCACCCGCCGCCCGACCGACCCGTCCCGCCGACCGCGACGACCCTCCGCCCCCGCTCAGGTCCGTCACCCGGCCGACCCGTCCCACCGGCCGCGACGACCCTCCGCCCCCGCTCAGGTCCGTCACCCGGCCGACCCGTCCCACCGGCCGCGACGACCCTCCGCCCCACTCAGGCGCGCTGCCGTCCCCCGCACCGCGCGTCAAGATCCGCACAATTTCCCGGAAATAGTGGCCTCTAGCGCGCCGGAGACCACTACTTCCGGGAAATAGCGCAGATCTTGAGACCGACCACCCGCACGCGACACACACCGGACGACCGCGACACCGACCGCGACGACCCCCGCCCCTGCTCAGGCCCGCCGCCGTTCCCCACGCCGGGCGTCAAGATCCGCGCAGTTTCGCGGAAATAGTGGCCTCTAGCGCGCCGGAAGCCACTACTTCGGGAAGTAGCGCAGATCTTGAGACCGACCACCCGCCCGCGACACACCAGCCGACCGCGACACACACCAGCCGACCGCGACGACCCTCGCCCCTGCTCAGGCCCGCCGCCGTTCCCCACGCCGAGCGTCAAGATCCGCGCAGTTTCGCGGAAATAGTGGCCTCTAGCGCGCCGGAGACCACTACTTCCGGGAAGTAGCGCAGATCTTGAGACCGACCACCCGCACGCGTCGCACACCGGACGACCGCGACACACAGCGGCCGACCCGTCGCACCCGCCGGGTGGGTGGCGGGCCCGGCCGTCCGCGGGTGGCTGGCCGGGCCCGGCGGTACGGCTACTCGACGGTGACCGACTTGGCCAGGTTGCGGGGCTGGTCCACGTCGTGCCCCCGGGCGGCGGCGATCTCGGCGGCGAGGACCTGCAGCGGCACGGTGGTGACCAGCGGGGCGAGCAGGGTCGGCGTACGCGGCACGTAGATCAGGTGGTCGGCGTAGCGGACGACCGCCTCGTCGCCCTCCTCCGCGATCACGATCGTCCGGGCGCCGCGCGCCCGCACCTCCTGGATGTTGGAGACCACCTTGTCGTGCAGCATGCCCCGGCCGACCGGCGACGGCACGATGCAGATCACCGGGGTGCCCTTGTCGATCAGCGCGATCGGGCCGTGCTTCAGCTCGCCGGCGGCGAAGCCCTCCGCGTGCATGTATGCCAGCTCCTTGAGCTTGAGCGCGCCCTCCAGGGCCACCGGGTAGCCCACGTGCCGGCCGATGAAGAGCACGGTCGGCTCGGACCGCAGGTCGCGGGCCAGCTCGCGGACGGGCTCGATCCGGGCCAGCAGCTCACGCAGTTTGCCCGGCATCTGGTGGAGCTGCTCCACCACGGCGGCCACCTCGTCGGCGAACTTGATGCCGCGCACCTGGGCCAGGTGCAGGCCGATCAGGTAGCAGGCGACGAGCTGGGTGAGGAACGCCTTGGTCGAGGCGACGGCGATCTCGGGCCCGCCGTGGGTGTAGAGGACCGCGTCGGACTCGCGCGGGATGGTGGAGCCGTTGGTGTTGCAGATGGCCAGGACGCGGGCCTTCTGCTCCTTCGCGTGCCGCAGGGCCATCAGGGTGTCCATCGTCTCGCCGGACTGCGAGATCACCACGATCAGCGTGGACCGGTCGAGGACCGGGTCGCGGTAGCGGAACTCGCTGGCCAGCTCCACCTCGCAGGGGATCCGCGTCCAGTGCTCGATGGCGTACTTGGCGACCAGCCCCGAGTGGTACGCGGTGCCGCAGGCGACGATGAAGATCTTGTCGACGTCGCGCAGGTCCTGGTCGCTGAGGCGGACCTCGTCGAGCATGATCTCGCCGGTCTCGGTGAGCCGGCCGAGCAGCGTGTCCGCGATGGCCTGCGGCTGCTCCTCGATCTCCTTGAGCATGAACCAGTCGTAGCCGCCCTTCTCGGCGGCCGAGGAGTCCCAGTCGATGTGGAAGTCCTTGCCGCTGGCGGGCTGGCCGGCGAAGTCGGTGATCTCGATGGTGTCGCCGGTGATGAGGACGATCTGGTCCTGGCCCAGCTCGACGGCGTCCCGGGTGTGCTCGATGAACGCGGCCACGTCGCTGGCGAGGTAGTTCTCCCCGTCGCCCCGGCCGACGACCAGCGGCGAGTTGCGCCGGGCGCCGACGACGGCGCCGGGCACCGCCGCGTCGACGGCGAGCAGGGTGAACGCGCCCTCCAGCCGCTGGCAGACCACCCGCATGCCGGCGGCGAGCAGCTGCGGCCCGTCGGGGTGGCCGGCGGCGCGCAGGTCGGCCAGCGCGGCGGAGAGCAGGTGCGCCGCGCACTCGGTGTCGGTGTCGCTGGTGAACTGGACGCCGTCGGCCTCCAGCTCGGCGCGGAGCTTCGCGAAGTTCTCGATGATGCCGTTGTGGATCACGGCGACGCGGCCGTCGGGGGCGAGGTGCGGGTGGGCGTTGCGGTCGGTGGGGCCGCCGTGGGTGGCCCAGCGGGTGTGGCCGATGCCGGTGGTGCCGTCGCCGATGCCGATCGGGCTGGCCGCGCAGGACGTCGGGTCCTCGGCGGCCCGCTCGGAGAGCACCTTCTCCAGGTTGGCCAGCTTGCCGGCCTTCTTCTCGGTCAGCAGCTCGCCGTCGCAGACGACGGCGACGCCGGCCGAGTCGTAGCCGCGGTATTCCAGCCGCCGCAGTCCGTCGAGCACGATGCCGAGCGCCGGGCGCGCGCCGGCGTAACCCACGATTCCACACATGTCCCGCAGCCTAACCCAGTTTCGCTCATCGCGCGTGCTCGAAAGCCGGGCATACGATCACTGAATTTGAGCGAACGGGGCGTACCCGGGCATCGCCCACGGCCTGGGACGCCGGTCGCGACGGCGGCTCCGGACGGGCCGAACCGCCGGATCGGAGCGTGGTTGCGGGGAAGGGGAGAAACCGCCAGACTCTGACCGCCCCACCGCCCCACCGCCCCACCGCCCCACCGCCCCACCAGCTGACTCTGACCGCCCCCCTCCGCCAGGGAACCGATGTCGACGCCGTCCGCAACACCGCATCCGCACGCCCGCCGGCTGCTGCGGACCGCCCGTTCGCTCGCCCTGCTCGCCGCCCTGGCGACGTCGGCCTCCTGCACGGCCGAGGCGCCGCGGGCCGCGCCCCCGCCCTCCGCGCCACCGGCCACCGCGAGCGCCACCCCCGGCCCGACCTGGCCGGCGACCGTCGTCTACGAGGCCACCGGCACCGGGCCGGCCGACATCGAGTACTACGACGCCGCCGGGCAGTTCCGCCAGCTCAGCGGGAGGAAGCTGCCGTGGCGGCTGAGCTTCGTCAGCGACGGCTCGACACAGCGGACGCTGGTCGTCACCCAGCGCACCGACGGCGCGCCCACGATGGGCTGCCGGGTCACCGTCGGCGGCGTGGAGACCGGCCCGCCGAAGCTCTCGAACGGCGGCTGGCGAGCCACCTGCACCGGTTGACGGCCACGCTCACCTCCGGGCCGCCGTCCGCGTGGTGCGTCCCGGCGGCGGCGGCCCCTAGGCTGACCGGATGACGACGACCGACGATCTCGACCCGCTGGTGGCCCGGATGCGCCCGTTCGGGACGACCGTCTTCGCCGAGATGTCCGCCCTCGCCGTCCGCACCGGCGCGGTCAACCTCGGCCAGGGCTTCCCCGACACCGACGGACCACCGGAGATGCTCGCCGCCGCGGCGGAGGCGCTGCGTTCGGGGCAGAACCAGTACCCGCCGGGCCCGGGCGTCCCGGCCCTGCGCGCGGCGGTGGCCGCGCACCAGCGCCGCTTCTGGGGCCTGGAGTACGACCCCGACGGCGAGATCGTCGTGACCGCGGGCGCCACCGAGGCGCTCGCCGCGGCGATCCTCGGCCTCTGCGAGCCGGGCGACGAGGTGGTCTGCTTCGAGCCGTACTACGACTCGTACGCCGCCTCGATCGCGCTGGCCGGCGCGGTCCGGCGACCCGTCACGCTGCGCCCCGACGCCGACGGCCGCTACGCCTTCGACCCGGCGGCCCTGCGCGCCGCGTTCGGCCCGCGCACCCGGCTGGTGCTGCTGAACTCGCCGCACAACCCGACGGGCAAAGTGTTCACCGCCGACGAGCTGGCCCTGGTCGCCGAGCTGTGCCAGGAGCACGGCGCGTACGCGGTGACCGACGAGGTGTACGAGCACCTGGTCTTCACGGACGCGTCCAGCCCGCACGTGCCGCTGGCGACCCTGCAGGGGATGCGCGAGCGGACGCTGCGGATCTCCTCGGCCGGCAAGACGTTCTCCTGCACGGGCTGGAAGGTCGGCTGGATGAGCGGCCCGGCGGCGCTGGTCTCGGCGGCGCTACGGGTGAAGCAGTTCCTCACCTTCGTCAACGCCGCGCCGTTGCAGCCGGCCGTCGCGGTGGCGCTCGCCCTGCCGGACGCCTACTTCACGGGTTTCCGCGACGGCATGCAGGCCCGCCGGGACCAGCTCGTCGGCGGGCTGACCGACGCCGGGTTCGAGGTGTTCGCGCCGGAGGGGACGTACTTCGTCACCGCCGACGTCACCCCGCTCGGCGGGCGCGACGGGTTGGAGTTCTGCCGGTCGCTGCCCGAGCGGTGCGGCGTCGTCGCCGTCCCGACCCAGGGCTTCTACGACGATCCCGACGCCGGCCGGCACCTGATCCGCTTCGCCTTCTGCAAGCGCGCGGAGGTGCTGACCGAGGCGGTCGACCGGCTGCGCCGACTGTCCGCGACCTGAGCCCGGGCCATCGGCCCGAAGGAGCGGTCGCCCGTCGGCCCCGCGCTCCGACCGCCCCTGCGGACCCGCCCGCGAGGCCGGTGGGCCCGGGGCAGGCGGGACCGGGGCCGACGAGGCCGGGCCGGCGACAACGGGATCGACGAGGCCGGGCCGGCGGGCCCGGCCACGCCGGTCGGCTCGGGTCAGGCGGGGCTGGCGACGCGGACCGCGTCGGCGATGCGCTCGGCCGTCTCGCGGGCGACGTGCTCCGTGGCGGCCTCGACCATCACCCGGACCAGGGGCTCGGTGCCGGACGGCCGCAGCAGCACCCGGCCCGTCTCCCCCAGCTCCGCCTCGGCCCGCTCGACCTCGGCGCGCACGGCGGGCGCGGCGGCGCCGATCGTACGGTCGCCGACCGGGACGTTGACCAGCACCTGCGGCAGCCGGGTGAGCACGCCGGCCAGCTCGGCCAGGGACTTGCCGGTGGCCGCCATCCGCGACATCAGGTGCAGCCCGGTCAGCACGCCGTCGCCGGTCGTCGCGTACGCGGGCATCACGATGTGCCCGCTCTGCTCGCCGCCCAGGGCCAGCCCGGACGCCCGGAGCTCCTCCAGCACGTACCGGTCGCCGACCTTGGTCTCGACCAGCCGGATGCCCTCGCGGGACATGGCCAGGCGCAGGCCCAGGTTGCTCATCACGGTGGCGACCAGCGTGTCCTGCGTCAGCGTGCCGGCCTCGCGCATGGCGAGGGCGAGGACGGCCATCACCTGGTCGCCGTCGACCTCCTCGCCGTCGGCGGTCACCGCGACGCAGCGGTCGGCGTCGCCGTCGTGGGCGATCCCCAGGTGCGCGCCGTGCTCGACCACCGCGGCCCGCAGCGCCTCGATGTGGTTGGAGCCGCAGTCGTCGTTGATGTTGAGCCCGTCCGGCTCGGCGTGGATGGCGACGACCTCCGCCCCCGCCTCCCGGTAGGCCACGGGGGCCACCTCGGCGGCGGCGCCGTTGGCGCAGTCGACCACCACCTTGATCCCGTCGAGGCGGTGCGGCACGGTGTTGACCAGGTGCTGCACGTAGTGGTCGGCGCCGTCGAGCAGGTCGTGCACCCGGCCGACGCCGGCGCCGACCGGCCGCTCCCAGGCGGTGGTGGCGTTCGCCTCGACGGCCGCCTCGATCTTCATCTCGATCTCGTCCGGCAGCTTGTGCCCGCCGGCGGCGAAGAGCTTGATCCCGTTGTCGGGCATCGGGTTGTGCGAGGCGGAGAGCATCACGCCCAGGTCGGCCTTGGCCTCGGCGGTGAGGAACGCCACGGCCGGGGTCGGCAGCACGCCCACCCGGACCACGTTGGCGCCGGCGCTGGTGAGTCCGGCCACGACGGCGGCCTCCAGCATCTCGCCGCTGGCCCGGGTGTCCCGCCCGACCACGGCGAGCGGGGGATGGCTCCGGTCCGACTCGGCGAGCGTGTGTGCGGCGGCGACCGCCACCGCCAGCGCCAACTCGGGCGTCAGATCCGCGTTCGCCCGCCCGCGTACGCCGTCCGTACCGAACAACCGGCCCATACCCGCCAACCTCCGATGAAACGGTCCAGGAAAGGCGAACGGCCGGGCCACCTCCCGTCGAGGGGAGGCGACCCGGCCGTTCGTCAGAAGTACAACGTGCCGCTGAAGATCAGCGCTTCGAGTACTGGGGAGCCTTACGGGCCTTCTTGAGGCCGTACTTCTTGCTTTCCTTGACCCGGGCGTCCCGGGTGAGGAAGCCGGCCTTCTTCAGCGCCGGGCGGTCGTCCGGCTCGCTGACGATCAGGGCCCGGGCGATGGCCAGCCGGAGCGCGCCGGCCTGACCGGTGGTGCCGCCGCCGCGCAGGTTGGCGATGACGTCGAACGCCTCCGGCTTCTCGGCGGTGACCAGCGGGTCCTTGATCAGCTGCTGGTGCACCTTGCTCGGGAAGTAGGCCTCGAGGTCGCGACCGTTGCAGGTGATCTTGCCGGTGCCGGGCACGATGCGGACCCGGACGATGGCCTCCTTGCGGCGACCCACGGTCTGGATCGGCCGGTCACCACGAGGCGCGCGGGCGACGGGCGCCGGCGCCTCGGTGGCCTCGGGGGCGACCTCGGTCTCGGTGATGTCGGTCATGCTGTTTCCTTCGCCCGCGCTCACTGCGCGATCTGCTTGATCTCGAACGGCACCGGCTGCTGCGCGCCGTGCGGGTGCTCGGCACCGGCGTAGACCTTCAGCTTCTTGATGAGCTTACGGCCGAGCTTGTTGTGCGGGAGCATCCCCTTGACGGCGAGCTCGATGGCCCGCTCGGGGCGCTTGGTCAGCAGCTCGTCGTAGCCGACCTGCTTCAGACCACCCGGGTAACCGGAGTGGCGGTAGGCGATCTTCTGCTGCCGCTTGTTGCCGGTCAGCGCCACCTTGCCCGCGTTCACGATGACGACGAAGTCGCCCGTGTCGACGTGCGGCGCGAAAGTCGGCTTGTGCTTGCCGCGCAGCAGCGTGGCGGCGTGGGTGGCCAGGCGGCCCAGCACGACATCAGAGGCGTCGATGACGTGCCACTGACGCTCGATCTCACCCGGCTTCGGGCTGTACGTACGCACAGGTCTACCTTGTCTCGTCGTCGGTCTGGGGTCGCGCGCCGAGGTGACCAGGAGTACCCAGCCGGACCAGCGCGCACGAACGACCAAGCGTACCTGATGCGGCACGCCTCTGGATGTCGTACAACAGCAGGCAACGATACCCGGCGCCCCGTCGGCAGGTCAAAACGGGGTGCCACCCGCCCTGACCTGCGGCGAAGGCGCGGTCCGGGTCACACCCCGGCCAGCCGGCGCGGGCCCGGCCGCAGGTAGACGGACCAGGTCACCACGAAGCAGACGGCGTAGGCGGCCACGAAGGCGACATACGCCGCGTCCGCGCTGCCCTGGGTGAGGAACGACTGCCGGAAGGCGATGTTCACCAGCACCCCGCCGGAGGCCCCGACCGCCCCCGCGACGCCGATCAGCGCCCCGGTCATCCGCCCGGCCCAGCGCTCGGCCGCCGCCGCCTCCCGCCGGCCCGCCGCCACCGCCGCCGTCGCCCGGGCCCGGAAGATCGCCGGGATCATCTTGTACGTCGACCCGTTGCCGATCCCGGAGAAGACGAAGAGCGACAGGAAGCCGACCAGGTAGAGCCCGAACGAGCGCTCCCGGGCGGCGAAGAGCACGAGCGCGGCGCCGGCCGCCATCGCGACGAAGTTCCAGAAGGTCACCCGGGCCCCGCCGAGCCGGTCGGCGAGGTGGCCCCCGACGGGCCGGATCAGCGAGCCGACCAGCGGGCCGAGGAAGGTCAGCCAGGCGGCGTCGACCGGGGTCGGGAAGCGGTCGGCGAACTGGAGCTGGAGCACCTGCCCGAAGGCGAAGCCGAAGCCGATGAAGGAGCCGAAGGTGCCGACGTAGAGCAGCGACATGATCCAGGTGTGCGGGTCGCGGGCGGCCTCGCGCAGCGCGCCGGGCTCGTTGCGCGCCCCGGGGACGTTGTCCAGCCCGCGCGCCGCGGCCAGCGCGGCCAGCACGATCAGCGGCAGGTAGACGGCCGGCACCAGCCGGGGGTACGCGGCGCCCGCCGTGGCCAGCACCGCCAGGCCGACCAGTTGCACCGCCGGCACGCCGAGGTTGCCGCCGCCGGCGTTGAGCCCGAGTGCCCGGCCCTTGAGCCGCTGCGGGAAGAACAGGTTGATGTTCGCCATCGAGGAGGCGAAGTTGCCGCCGCCGACGCCGGTCAGGCAGGCCAGCACCATCAGCGTGGGGTAGGAGACGCCCGGTTCCAGCAGCACGGCCATCGGCACGGCCGGGACGAGCAGCAGCAGGGCGCTGACGACCGTCCAGTTCCGCCCGCCGAAGCGGGCCACGGCCAGCGTGTACGGCAGCCGCAGCACCGCCCCCAGCGCGGCCGGCACCGCGGTGAGCAGGAACTTGCCCGCCGGGTCGATGCCGTACTCCGGGCCGAGGAAGAGCACCGTCACCGACCAGAGGCTCCACACGGAGAAGCCCACGTGCTCGGCGAAGATCGAGATCCAGAGGTTGCGGCGGGCGATGGGCGCGCCGGTCGTACGCCAGAACTCCGGGTCCTCGGGCCGCCAGTCGTCGATGCGGCGGCGCCCGGCGGCGGCCGGGGTGGCCTCGGCCGGGGGCGTGCTGGGGGCCAGTGTGCTCACGGCGGCTCCTCCTCGTCGGTGTGACCTGGAGGAACGCTAGGAGTCGGGGGTTACCCCACCGTGCCCGTCGCGGGTCGGGCCGGAAACGGAGACCGCACCTCGGCCGGGCCGCGTCGGTGAGGTGTCAGAGCTGTTGCAGGATGCGCAGCGCCCGCCCGACCCGCTGCATGGTCTCGGTGTCGGCGACGTCCACGCACTCGGTGAACCACTTCTTCATGGGCGAGGAGAGCCGGTCGGGCATCACCACGTACGCGCCCATCGGCACCGCCAGGGGCGAGTCGCGCAGCAGCGCCTCCTCGACCACCTCGGCCACGATCACGATCGGCACGTCGGTGGAGTTGTAGACGTCGGAGCTGATCACCAGCCCGAGCCGTTCCCGGGCGCCGTCGATGCGCCACACCTCGCCCCTATGCAGCACGCGGGCGCCCGCCGAAGAGCAGGTCGTCGACCAGGCCCACCTCGCGGGCGTCGGCGAGGGCGGCGGTTTCGAGGTCGAGCCCGGCCCGGCCGACGGCGGCGGCGTGCGCGGTGAAGACCTCGCGCAGCGCCTTCTCCCGGGCCGCCTGGTCCATCCACGCCGACAGGGAGAGCCCCTCGCGCTTGGCGAACCGGCGGGCCTCCTCGATCGTCTCGTCGGAGAACGACAGGGTCACCTTGGCCGTCATGCCGAACAGCCTACCGCTGGTATGACCGTCAGTCATCCCACGGTTCCTCCGGGCGGCGGTCGGCGGGAGTACGTCCGGAAGCGGCCGCGTCGACGACGGCCCGGCCGCGCCCCCGGAAAGGCAACGGAGCGACCCCGTGCCTCCGTGCGGTGTGAGGCGCTCTTGACAGGAGCGAAACAAACGGGACCCGGACCGGAAACCGCCCGCCGGCACGCTTTGCCGACATGACGGACGGTGCGCGGACGGCGACTCGACCGGGGCGGGCGCCCCGGGAGGTGGCGACACACTGCCCGTACTGCGCCCTCCAGTGCGGGATGCGGCTACGCGAGGAGGACGGCCGGGTGGCGGTGCTCCCCCGGCAGTTCCCCACCAACCGGGGCGGCCTCTGCCAGAAGGGCTGGACGGCCGCCGAACTCCTCGACCACCCCGAGCGGCTGACCAGCCCGCTGCTGCGCGACCCCGGCACCGGCGAGCTGCGCCCGGCGAGCTGGGACGCCGCCCTCGACCGGATCGTCGCCGGGGTGCGCGCCGTCCAGCGCGCGCACGGCCCGGACGCGGTGGCCGTCTTCGGCGGCGGCGGGCTCACCAACGAGAAGGCGTACGCGCTGGGGAAGTTCGCCCGGGTGGCGCTGCGGACGAGGCACATCGACTACAACGGCCGGTTCTGCATGTCCTCGGCGGCGGCGGCCGGGACGCGCGCCTTCGGCGTCGACCGGGGCCTGCCGTTCCCGCTGGCCGACCTCGGGCGGGCCGACACGCTGCTGCTGGTCGGCGCGAACCCGGCCGAGACCATGCCTCCGCTGGTGCGCTGGCTGACCGAGCAGCGCGGGCGCGGCGGCCGGTTGATCGTGGTCGACCCCCGGGTCACCGCCACCGCCAGGCAGGCCGACCTGCACCTGCAACCCCTGCCGGGCACCGACCTGGCGGTGGCGAACGCGCTGCTGCACGTCGCGCTCACCGAGGGCTGGATCGACAGGGCGTACGTGGCCGCCCGCACCACCGGCTTCGAGGCGGTCCGCCGCGTCGCCGCCGGCTGGTGGCCGGCCCGCGCCGAGGCGCTCTCCGGGGTGCCGGTGGCCGACCTGGCGGCGACCGCCCGGGCCCTCGGCACCGCCGAGCGCGTGATCATCCTGACCGCGCGGGGCGCCGAACAGCACGCCAAGGGCGTCGACACGGTCACCGGCTTCGTCAACCTGGCGCTGGCCCTGGGGCTGCCCGGGCGCCCCGGCTCGGGCTACGGCTGCCTGACCGGCCAGGGCAACGGGCAGGGCGGGCGGGAGCACGGGCAGAAGGCCGACCAGCTCCCCGGCTACCGCCGGATCGACGACCCGGCCGCCCGGGAGCACGTCGCCGGGGTCTGGGGGGTGCCGGCCGACGAGCTGCCCGGGCCGGGCGTGCCCGCGTACGAGCTGTTGGACTCGCTGGGCACGCCCGCCGGGCCGAAGGCGCTGCTGGTCCTCGGCTCCAACCCGGTGGTCTCCGCGCCCCGGGCCGCCCGGATCGAACGCCGGCTGCGCGAGCTCGACCTGCTGGTGGTGGCCGACTTCCTGCCCTCCGAGACGGCCGCGCTGGCCGACGTGGTGCTGCCCACCGCGCAGTGGGCCGAGGAGGACGGCACGATGACCAACCTGGAGGGCCGGGTGCTGCGCCGGCGGGCGCTGCGTCCGCCGCCCCCGGGCGTCCGTACCGACCTGGAGATCCTCGCCGACCTCACCACCCGCCTCCGCGCGCCCGCGCCCGGTCGCACCGGGGAGGACGGCGGCGACCCGCGGGCCGTGTTCGCCGAGCTGCGGCGGGCCTCGGCCGGCGGCCCCGCCGACTACGCCGGGGTGAGCTGGGAGCGGATCGACGAGCGGGACGGCGTGTTCTGGCCCTGCCCGACCGAGGACGGGCCCGACACGCCCCGGCTCTTCGTCGACCGGTTCGCCACCCCCGACGGGCGGGCCCGGTTCCACCCGGTGGAGCACCGGCCGGCGGCCGAGGAGGTCTGCGCCGAGTATCCGCTGCACTTCACCACCGGCCGGGTGCTCGCGCAGTACCAGTCCGGCACCCAGACCCGCCGGGTCGCCGCGCTGCGCCGGGCCGCCCCGGACGCCTTCGTCGAGCTGCACCCCGACCTGGCCGCCCGGCTCGGCATCGGCGACGGCGAACCGGTGCGGGTGGTCTCCCGCCGGGGCGAGCTGCGCGCGCCGGCCCGGCTCAGCACCGCCATCCGGCCGGACACGGTCTTCGCGCCGTTCCACTGGGGCGGCGCGGCGCGGGCCAACTCGGTGACCAACGACGCCGTCGACCCGGTCTCCGGGATGCCGGAGTTCAAGATCTGCGCCGTCCGGCTGGAGAGGGTGGAGCGACCATGAGCGAGCGAACCGTCCGGCCCCTCGCGGGTGCCGGCCCGGCGCCGTCCGGGGCGCGACGGGGGCCGGCCGTGACCGGGCGCGTGGTGATCGTCGGCAACGGGATGGCCGGCGCCCGGCTGGCCGCCGAGCTGCACGCCCGGGGCGGCGACCGGAAGGTCACCGTGCTCGGGGCGGAGCCGCACCGGGCGTACAACCGGATCATGCTCTCCACCCTGCTGACGGGCCGGATCGGCGAGGCGGACGTGGAGTTGGCGGAGGCCGCCGGGCAGGGCGTCGACCTGCGCACCGGGGTGACCGTCACCGCCGTCGACCGGGCCGGCCGCACGGTCCGCACCGCCGACGGCGACAGCGTCGCGTACGACCATCTGGTGCTCGCCACCGGCAGCCGGGCCGTGGTGCCCCCGCTGCCCGGGCTCGACGGGCCCCGGCTGCCGGACCGGGTGGTCCCGTTCCGCACCCTGGACGACTGCCGGCGGATCCTCGCCGTCGCCGCCGGCGCGCGCACCGCCCTGGTGCTCGGCGGCGGGCTGCTCGGGCTGGAGGCGGCCCGGGGGCTCGCCGCCCGGGGCCTGGCCGTCGGGGTGGTGCACCCGGTGCCGTACCTGATGGAACGGCAGCTCGACCCGGCCGGCGCGGCCGTGCTGGCCGGCACGCTCGCGGGGCTCGGGGTGACCACCCACCTGGCCGTGTCGGCCACCCGGGTGGTGGCGGACGCCGACGGGGTCCGCCTCGACCTGGCCGACGGCCGGTCGCTCGCCGCCGACCTGCTGGTGCTCTCCTGCGGGGTACGCCCCGACACCGACCTCGCCGCCGCGGCCGGGCTGGCCGTCGACCGGGGCGTGCTGGTCGACGACCGGCTGCGCACCGGCGACCGGCGGATCTCGGCGATCGGCGACTGCGCCCAGCACGACGGCGCCGTCACCGGGCTGGTCGCGCCGGCCTGGGCGCAGGCGCGGGTGGTGGCGCAGCTGCTCACCGGCGAGGATCCGCTGGCCCGCTACCGGCCCCGCCCGGTGGTGACCCGGCTCAAGGCGGCCGGCATCGACCTCGCCGCCATGGGCGACCCGGCCGACGGCGGGGCCGGCGAGGAGCTGACCTTCGCCGACCCGGCCCGGGGCACGTACGCGCGGCTGCGCATCCGCGACGAGCGGTTGACGGCCGCCATCCTGCTCGGCGACAACCCGGCGGTCGGCACGGTCGTCCAGCTCTTCGACCGGGGTCAGCCGGTGCCGGCCGACCGGCGGTCCCTGCTCCTCGGCCGGGCGTACGGCGCGGCCCCGGCGGCGCCCGCCGCCACCCCGGCGCTGATGCCGGACGCGGCGACCGTCTGCCAGTGCAACGGCGTCAGCAAGGGCGCGCTGGTGAGCTGCTGGCGATCCGGCGCCCGGACGGTCGACGCCGTGGTGGCGGCCACCCGGGCCGGCACCGGCTGCGGCGGCTGCCGGGACGCGGTCGCCGGAATCGTCGACTGGATGTCCGAAGTGGATTCGGTGGAGGTGACGCGATGAGCGGGCGAGGCGGGCTCGGTGCGGGAGAGCCCCGGGACGGCGCGCGGCGAAGCGGAGCGCGGCCGTGAGCGGGCGAGGCGGCGGTCACGGTCGGCTGGTCGTCGTCGGCAACGGCATGGTCGGGCAGCGCCTCGTCGACGCGCTGCGCGCCCGCGACCCCGAGGGACGGTGGCGGGTCACCGTGCTCGCCGAGGAGACCCGCCCGGCGTACGACCGGGTGCGGCTCTCGGCGTTCTTCGACGGGGTAACCGCCGAGGAGCTCGACCTGCACACCCCCGACGACGGGGTGGAGCTGCGCCTCGGCGAGCCGGCCACGGAGATCGACCGGGCGCGGCGGGTGGTGCGCACGGCGGCCGGCGAGCACCCGTACGACGCGCTCGTGCTGGCCACCGGCTCGTACGCCTTCGTGCCGCCGGTGGCGGGGGCGGCGCTGCCGGGGGTCTTCGTCTACCGCACGCTGGACGACCTGGCGGCGATCCGGGAGCACGCGCGCGGCCGGCGCACCGGCGCGGTGATCGGCGGCGGGCTGCTCGGCCTGGAGGCGGCGAACGCGCTGCGCCTGCTCGGCCTGGCGACGAGCGTGGTGGAGTTCGCGCCCCGGCTGATGCCGGCGCAGGTCGACCCGGCCGGCGGCGCGATGCTGCGGCGCTACGTCGACGAGCTGGGCGTGGCCACCCACCTGGGCGTCGCCACCACCGCCCTGCGGCCCGGCCCGGACGGCGCCGTCGCCGGCCTGGAGCTGGCCGACGGCACGGTGGTCGACGCCGAACTGGTGGTGGTGGCGGCCGGCGTCCGGCCCCGCGACGAGTTGGCCCGGGCCGCCGGGCTGCCACTCGGCCCGCGCGGCGGGGTGCTGGTCGACGCCGCCTGCCGGACGGCCGACGAGCGGATCTGGGCGGTCGGCGAGTGCGCGGCGGTCGACGGCGTCTGCCACGGCCTGGTCGCCCCCGGCTACGCGATGGCGGAGGTGGTCGCCGACCGGCTGGTCGGCGGGGCCGCCACCTTCCCCGGGGCGGACACCGCCACGAAGCTGAAGCTGCTCGGTGTGGACGTGGCCTCGTTCGGCGACGCGCACGGCACCACGCCGGGCTGCCTCGACGTGACGTTCACCGACCCGGCCACCCGGGTCTACGCCAGGCTGGTCCTATCCGACGACGCGCAGACCCTGCTGGGCGGGGTGCTGGTCGGCGACGCGAGCGCGTACCCGACGCTGCGGGCCAGCGTCGGCGGTCCGCTGCCCGCTCCCCCGCTGGCACTGCTCGCGCCTGCCGGCGCGCCCGGCGCGGGGGCGCTGCCCGCCGCCGCGCAGGTCTGCTCCTGCAACGCGGTGACCCGCGCCGACGTCGACGACGCGATCGCCGGCGGCTGCGCGGATGTGCCGGCGCTGAAGGCGTGCACCCGGGCGGGCACGAGCTGCGGCTCCTGTGTGCCGATGCTCAAGCAGCTCCTCGACGCCGCCGGGGTGCGGCAGTCCACCGCGCTCTGCGAGCACTTCGACGCGAGCCGGCAGGAGCTGTTCGACATCGTCCGGGTGCGCGGCATCCGCACGTTCTCGCGGCTCGTCGCCGAGCACGGCCGGGGTCGCGGCTGCGACATCTGCAAGCCGGTGGTCGCCTCGATCCTCGCCTCGCTGGGCACCGGGCACGTGCTCGACGGGGAGCGGGCGTCGTTGCAGGACACCAACGACCACTTCCTGGCCAACCTGCAACGCGACGGCAGCTACTCGGTGGTGCCCCGGATCCCGGGCGGGGAGATCACCCCGGAGAAGCTGATCGTGATCGGCGAGGTGGCCCGCGACTTCGGGCTCTACACGAAGATCACCGGCGGGCAGCGGATCGACCTGTTCGGGGCCCGGGTCGAGCAGCTGCCGCGGATCTGGCGCCGGCTTGTCGACGCGGGCTTCGAGTCCGGCCACGCGTACGGCAAGGCGCTGCGCACGGTGAAGTCCTGCGTCGGCGAGACGTGGTGCCGGTACGGGGTGCAGGACTCGGTCGGGCTGGCCGTCGCCCTGGAGCTGCGCTACCGGGGGCTGCGCGCCCCACACAAGATCAAGTCGGCGGTGTCGGGCTGCGCCCGCGAGTGCGCCGAGGCCCGCAGCAAGGACTTCGGCGTCATCGCCACCGAGACCGGCTGGAACCTCTACGTCGGCGGCAACGGCGGCTTCCGGCCCCGGCACGCCGACCTCTTCGCCACCGACCTGTCCACGGAGGCGCTGGTCCGGCTGGTCGACCGGTTCCTGATGTACTACGTCCGCACCGCCGACCGACTGCAACGCACCGCCGCCTGGATCGAGGCGATGGACGGCGGCCTCGACCACCTCCGCGCGGTGATCGTGGACGACTCGCTCGGCCTCTGCGCCGAACTCGACGCGGCGATGGCCCGGCACGTCGACTCGTACTCCGACGAGTGGCGGGACGTGCTGGAGGACCCGGCCCGGCTGCGCCGCTTCGCCTCCTTCGTCAACGCCCCCGACGTGCCCGACCCGTCGATCACCTTCGCGCTCGAACGGGGCCAGCCGGTCCCGGCGGGTCGCGCGCCCGCCGCCGAGGGCCGGCAGCCGGTCGCGCTCGGGCTGCCGCGGGTGCGGCGATGACCCCCACGACGCCCGGACCTCTGGAGGTACCGCGATGACCACGACGACCACCGCCCCGCCGCCGGCCGCCGCGACGCGCGCCTGGACCCCGGTCTGCCCGCTCGACCGGCTGGAGCCCGACCGGGGCGTCGCCGCCCTGGTCCACGGCGCGCAGGTGGCCCTCTTCCACACCGCCGACGGGCTGTTCGCCCTCGACAACCTCGACCCGGTCGGCGGGGCGTACGTGCTGTCGAGGGGGATCGTCGGCAGCCGGGGCGGGGTGCCCACGGTCGCCTCGCCGCTGCACAAGCAGGTGTACGACCTGCGCACCGGGATCTGCCTCGACCTGCCCGAGGTCGCCGTGCCCCGGCACGAGGCGCGCTGCCGGAACGGACTCGTCGAGGTGCGGCTGCGACAGGAGGGGTGAATGCGCGACGAACTGGCCGGCTTCACCATCGGGGTGACCGCCGACCGCCGACGGGACGAACTCGCCGCGCTGCTCCAGCGGCGTGGCGCCCGGGTGGTGATCGCCCCGGCCCTGCGGATCGTGCCGCTGGCCGACGACACCGACCTGCGCGAGGCCACCCGCGCCTGCCTCGACCGGCCGCCGGACGTCCTGATGGCCAACACCGGCATCGGGATGCGCGGCTGGCTGGAGGCCGCCGAGGGCTGGGGGCTGGCCGAGCCGCTGCGCGGCGTCCTCGCCGACGCGTACGTGGTGGCGCGGGGCCCCAAGGCGCGCGGGGCGATCCGGGCCGCCGGACTGCACGACCAGTGGTCACCGGATTCGGAGAGCTGCGACGAGGTGGTCGACCACCTGCGCCGGCGCGGCGTCGCCGGGCAGGTGATCGCCATGCAGCTGCACGGCGAGCGGCAGCCGGAGTGCACGGCGGCGCTGGTGGCGGCCGGGGCCACCGTCATCGAGGTGCCGGTCTACCGGTGGGCGCCGCCGACCGACCCGGCCCCGCTGCACCGGCTGATCGACCTGGTCGCCGGCCGGCTGGTCGACGCCGTCACGTTCACCTCCGCCCCGGCGGCGGAGGCGCTGCTGCGGGCCGCCGGCGACCGTGGCGACGCCGTGCTGGACGCGTTCCGGCACGACGTGCTCGCCAGTTGCGTGGGGGCGGTCACGGCCGAACCGCTGCTGCGGCGCGGGGTGCCGGTCAGCGCGCCGGCGCGGGCCCGGCTGGGCGCCCTGGTCCGGACCATCGTCGACGAGCTGCCGCGCCGCACGGTCACCCTGAAGGCGGCCGGCCACCTGCTCACCCTGCGCGGGCACGCCGCCGTGATCGACGGCGAGTTGCGCCCGCTCGCCCCGGCCCCGATGGCGGTGCTCCGGGCGCTGGCCCACTCCCCCGGCCGGGTGCTGTCCCGCACCGCGCTGCTGCGCACGCTGCCGCGCGGCGCCGACGAGCACGCGGTCGAGATGGCGGTGGCCCGGCTGCGCGCCGGGCTGCGCGCGCCCCGGGTGGTGCAGACCGTCGTCAAGCGCGGCTACCGGCTCCGGGTGGACTGACGCGGGGCGGCCCGCCGGGCCCACGCCGGAAGCCGTCCCCGCCGCGCGCCGCCCCGGACCCGCACCCGGGCAGCCCTCGCCGGGCACCGGACGCAGGCCGGGCGCGGCCTGCGCCCCGTCGGCTTCGCGCTGGTCAGTGGAGGCGAGGCCCTGCGGGCCTCAGCCGACCGGCGCCGGGTAGCCCCGGCCGTGCTCGGCCTGGAGGCGGATCATGGCGTGCTCGACGACGGTCACCAGCACCTGCTTGACCGAGTCCCGGTGCCGGGCGTCGGTCATCACCAGCGGCACGTCCGGCGAGATGGCCAGCGCCTCGCGGACCTCCTCCAGCTCGTACTGCGGCGCGCCGTCGAACCGGTTCAGCGCCACCACGTACGGCAGCTTGCGGTTCTCGAAGTAGTCCAGCGGCGCGAAGGCGTCGGTGATCCGGCGGGTGTCCACCAGGACGGCCGCGCCCACGGCACCCCGGATGATCTCGTCCCACATGAACCAGAAGCGGGTCTGGCCCGGCGTGCCGAAGAGGTAGAGGATCAGGTCCTCGGCCATGGTGATACGGCCGAAGTCCATCGCCACCGTGGTGGTCTGCTTGCCGGGCACCTTGGACGGGTCGTCGATGCCGACCCCGGCCGCGGTCATCACCGCCTCGGTTCTCAGCGGCGTGATCTCCGAGATCGCGCCCACCAGGGTCGTCTTGCCCACGCCGAAGCCGCCTGCGACCACGATCTTCGCGGAGATGATTCCCCGGTTCTGGCGGGCCCCGGCGGGGTCATAGCCTGCGAAGTCCACTTAGCACCCTTCCAAGGATTTCCATCCGCTCCTCGAACCCCTCGGCGGGAGCGGCAGTGTGTAGCGTCAGCAGGCTCTCGGCCACCATGTCGGCGACCAGCACCCGGGCGACGCCCAGCGGCATCCGGGTGTACGCGGCGATCTCGGCCAGCGACTGCGCCCGCCCCTCGCAGACGGTGGCGATGCGGTGCTTGTCGTGCCCCGCGAAGCGGGACTCCGCGACCTGGGTGGGGCTGGCCGACAGGACCGCCTCCAGGGCGATGTCCATCTGGGCCTCGGTCCGACCGCGGGTGACCGCGTACGGCCGCACCAGCGCGCCACGCGGGTCCGCGCGCCGTTGGTCCATCAGCGATCACCTCCTCTCCCGGCCGGGCCTTCCGGGCACCGGTCTCCTCGTCCCTGTCGACGCGCGACGCGCGTCGACCCCCGCTACGACCGCACGGCGTCCCGGGGCAGCGGCACCAGCGCGGCGCCGACGCGCTCCACCAGGAGCGCCATCTCGTAACCCACCTGCCCGACGTCGCAGCTGCGGGCGGCCAGCACCGCCATCGACGAGCCGTCGCTGATCGACATCAGGAAGAGGTAGCCGCTGTCCATCTCGATGACCGTCTGCAGCACGCCGCCGGCGCTGAACATCCGGGCGGCGCCCTCGGTCAGGCTGACCACGCCCGAGGTGATCGCCGCGAGCTGGTCCGCCCGGTCCGCGGGCAGGTCCCGCGAGGAGGCGAGCAGCAGCCCGTCGGCCGACACCGCCACCACGTGGGCGATGCCCGCCACGCTGTCGGCGAAGTTGGTGAGCAGCCAACTCATGTCCTGCATGGCCGCTGGCCTGTTCATCGACTCGTCTCCTTGGTCGAGGTGCTGTTCTGGTCCGTTCCGACCGCCCGGCCGCGCTGCACGCCGCGGTGGTAGGCCGACAACAGGCCGCGTACTTCGTCGGGGGTGCGCCGGCTGCGGTCACGACCGCCCCGGGGCTCGATGCCGCCGGGCACGAGCTGCGCCTGCGGCACCCGCTTGGGCAGCCCGGAGCGGGTGGTGCCGCCGGCGGCCGGCTCCGCGGCCCGGCTGGCCCGGGACCAGCCCTCGTCGGCCGCCGTCCGCCAGGCCTCCGCGTCGGCCGCCGGAGCCGGCTCCGGGGCCGGGGCCGCGGGAGCCGCGTCCTGCGCCGCGGGCCGCGCCGGGGCCGGCGGGGCGTACGACGGCGGAGGCGCCTGCGCGGGCGACGGCGTCGTCGTGCTGCCCGGCGTACGCGTGGGCAGCCGTGGCGGGCGGGACTCGGCCGGCGCCGGCTGGGCCGGGGCGGGCTGCTGGGCCGGGGCGGACGGCTGGGCCTGCGGCGGCTGGTTGAAGTCCGGACGGGTGAAGATCGCGGTGGCGTCGTTGCCGTGCGACCGGAACCACACCGCCTCCATCTCCCGGAAGATCGGCGCCTCGGCCGGCAGCTCGGGACGCGGGGTGATCGGCGCGGCGGGGGCGGGCGGGGCGGTGGCGGCGAGGTTCGCGCCGAGGCCCCGGCCCACGCCCGGGTCGGCCCCGAAGCCCGCCGTCTGGGCGGGCCCACCGGCGGTCGGGGCGGTGACCGACGAGCCGGCGATCGGGCCGACCGGCAGGACCGGCGTGGCCGGCTGGCCGGCCTCCGCGCCGCCGGGGACGCGCTTGGGCAGCGGGTCGAGCGTGGGGTACGCGACGGTCGGCGTGCCGACGGAGGGGTTACCGCCACCGAAGACCGGCCGGGCCGGCGGCGCCGCGGGCGCGGCCGACGGCGGTTGGGCCAGGCCACCGGCCTGCACCGGGGACGCGGTGTCCCGCGCCTGCTCGGGCGCCTGCCACGGCGTCGGGGTGGACCGCCACTGCTCGGTCAGCGTGGCCGAGGCGGCCCGCCCCGCCCCGGCGAGCGGCTCGCCGAGGCCGACGGGGGTGAGCGGCGTCTGCTCGACCGCGAGCGGCTGCCGGGGCCGGGTGATCTGCTGGTCCCGGCTGTGGACCGGGGGCAGCACCACCGTCGAGGCGGGCAGCGTCACCTGGGCGACGGTGCCGCCCTCCACGTTGCGGCGCAGCTCCACCCGGATGCCGTAGCGGGAGGCGAGCCGGCTGACCACGGCCAGACCCATCAGCCGGAACGCCGCGACGTCGACGCCCGGCGGGGCGGCCAGTCGCCGGTTGAGCGAGTCGAGCTGGTCGTCGGTGAGGCCGAGGCCCCGGTCCTCGACCTGGATGAGCACGTAGTCCCGGATCCGCCGGCCGTCGGCGACCACGGTGGTGGTGGGCGGGGAGAACCGGGTGGCGTTGTCCAGCAGCTCGGCGACGAGCCGGACCACGTCGTTGACCGCGTGGGCGGCCACCGAGATGTCCGTGTCGACGGTGCCGAACTCGATCCGGTTGTAGAGCTCCACCTCGGACTGCGCGGCGCGCAGCACGTCCACCAGGAGGGCGTCGTCGCGGCGCGGCACCGCCGAGTCGGCGCCCGCCAGGACGAGCAGGTTCTCGTCGTTGCGGCGCATCCGGGTGGCGAGGTGGTCCAGCTCGAAGAGCTGCGCCAGCCGCTTCGGGTCCTCCTCGCCGCGCTCGATCGCGTCCAGCTCGCCGATCATCCGGTCGACCAGGGTCTGACTGCGCCGGGCCAGGTTGAGGAACATCGCCGAGACGCTGGTACGCAGCGCGGCCTGCTCGGCCGCCACGCGGACCGCCTCGCGGTGCACGACGTTGAAGGCGAGCGCGACCTGGCCGACCTCGTCGCGGCTGTTGAGCTGGATCGGGTCGCGCACCTGCCGGACGATCTCCTCGACGCCGCCGTCGCCGACGTTGCCGACGTTCTGCAGCCGCTGCACGGCGTCCGGCAGGTCGTGGTTGGCCACCGAGAGGGCGCCCTCCCGCAGCCGGCGCAGCGAGTGGTTGAGCGAGCGGGCCAGCACCACGGCGAGGGTCACCGCGACGACGAGCGTGAGCAGCACCAGCACCGACTCGATGACGGCCTGCTGGATGACGTCCGAGCGGGCCTGGTCGGCCTGGTCGAGCAGCCGCTCCTGGAGCCGGACCTCGGCCCAGCGCATCAGGTCGTTGACCGCGCCGATGGCGGCGGCGGCGTCCTGGGCCGTCACCAGCGAGCGCTGCCCGACCGAGCGGGTGATGTCGGCGGCGACCCGGTCGGCGAGGGTGACCGCGTCACCGGAGACGGTGCTGTCGACCAGGGCGCGCTGGGCCGGGTCGGCGGCCAGGGAGAAGGCGACCAGCGCCTCCTGCTGGCCGGTCAGGGTGGCGACGAACGACGAGAACTGCTCCTCGTCGATCTGGCCGGCCGTCAGCGCGGTGTAGACCACCGACTGCTCCTCGGCGACCGCCGCCTTGGCGTGGGCGAACGCGGCGACCGCGCGCCGGGCGTCGGACAGCCCCTCCTCGCCGGGCAGCTGGGCGAGCCCGTCGCCGTACGCGACCAGGTCGGTGAGGATGACCCCGTAGCGCAGCGCCGCCTCGGCGACCGCCATCTGCTGGCGGTCGAGCACCTTCTGCCGGGTGCTGTCGAGCGTCTCCAGGTGCTCGTCGATGGTCGCCAGCCGGTCCCGGACGGCGGCCGGGGCCTCGCCGACTCGGTCGCGCTCCGCCCGGTAGGCCTCGATCCGGGCGTCGGTGCTGCGCACCCGCAGGTTGTAGCTGTCGGGCTTCTGCTGCGGCGCGGCCAGGAAGGCGGACGCCGCCATCCGCTCGGCGTGCAGGTCCTGGGTGAGGGCGGAGATGTCGATCGAGAGCGCGGTCAGCGCCCGGGCCCGCGTCGCGTCGAGCGCGCCCTCGCCGATGGAGACGAGCCGGACGGTCGCCAGCGCGAGCACCGCGGCGACCGGCACCACCAGGATCAGCGCGAGCTTGGAGCGGATCCGCGCGTCGCGCAGCCGGAACAGGCGGCGACGCTTCGGCTGCTCGGTCTCGCCGCCGTCGGGCAGGGTCGTCGGTCCGGTGCTCACGACATCGCCTCCGTCGTTTCTTCCACGCCTGCCCCGCCGACTCGCGCCCGGTGCGACGGACTGCGCCACACGCGGCACGGCCGCGATTTCATCAGAAGTGATCCTGTTTGGGAAGCCGCAGTGGGGTAGGAAACGGTCGGAGGGCACGCATCCCGTGTTCCGGTCAACTAATACCTTCATTTCCCCATGCCCGTGAACAGGGCATGTAACTCCAGAGTGGTCGTCCATGTCGGATTAGTAAGCGTTTACAAACTTCCCGTGCCCCCACCATGTGGGATGCGCGTCCCGAAACGCCACCGACGCCCGCGCTTGACCACAGGGCCCGGCGTTGGCAAGGTTTTGCAGGCTTCGCGCACACCGTACGGCAGACTGATCCCGTTTCTCCACTGAGGACGGACAACCGGCGGTGACCGGGCAACGCCCCGGGCCGCTTCTGGAGGACTGAGTTGAGCCCCATCCGCTCCGCGACCGCCGCGGCGCTCGCATCGGCCGTGCTGGCCACCACCCTCACCGGCTGCCAGTTCGGCGCGGACGAGCAGGACACCAGTCCCATCGTCATCGCGGCGGACCTCGAACTCTCCGGCGCGGCGGCGACCGTCGGGAAGGCGTACCAGCGGGCACTGGAACTAAAGATCGAGCTACTTAACTCCTCGGGCGCGCTGAACGGCCGGAGAGTCGAACTCAAGGTGAAGGACAACCGGTCCGACCCGGCCGAGTCCCTGCGCAACATCGGTGACTTCAGCAACGATTCCGGAGTCAGCGCCATCATCATGGGCGGCTGCAACGAATGCGCCGTCGGCGCCGTCCGGACCATCAACGAGAAGCGAATTCCGACCATTGCGCTCGCCTCGTCCGGCGCGGTGTCCAGCCCGGTCGCCGAGCGGCGGTACGTGTTCAAGCTCGCCCCGAACGCCTCCGACAGCGCCGCCGCCCTCGCCCTCGAGATGCGCCGGAAGGGCGTCCGCAAGGCCGGCGTGTTGTACAGCGACGACAACTACGGCCGCGAGGGGCTGGCCGCGCTGCGCGGCGAGTTCGCGAAGAACGGCGTCAAGCTGCAGCGCGAGGAGTCGGTCAAGACCACCGACACCGAGGTCGGCGAGCAGATCGGGGCGCTGACCGACCGCAAGGTGGACGCCCTGGTGGTCTGGACGCCGCCGGAGCAGGCCGCGCTCGCCGCCACCGCGGCCCAGCAGGCCAAGTTCACCGGCTCGCTCTTCTTCGACGCGGCGGCCGCCGGCGACCTGTTCCTGGGCACCGCCGCCAAGGCCACCGAGCGCGCGACGATGGTCTTCACCCAGACCATGGTCATCGACGACATCATCGCGACCACCCCGGCCAAGGCCGCCCGCCGGCAGTGGTTCCAGGACTACACCGCCCGCTTCGGCGCCTACAACGGCTCGGCCTCGTTCGCGGCCGACGCGGTGCAGCTGATCGCCGACGCCGAGCTGCGCGCCGGCGGCGAGCCCGGCCGGGTCGACCGCGACGGCATCCGCGACGTGCTGGAGACGTCCCAGCTGGACGGCCTGTCCGGGCCGATCCGGATGACGCCGGACAACCACTCCGGCCTCATGCCGCAGGCCCTGACGACCCTGGTCGCCCGCAACGGCCGGTGGCGCCTCGCCGGCTGAGGCCGGTCCGCGTCGTGCCCGGCCCCGGCGGCCGGGCACGATCCGCGCCCGGCGGCCCGGGCACGCCCCTGCCGGCGGCCGGGCACGATCCGCGCGGCCCGGGCATCATCCGTGCCGGCGGCCGGGCGTCATCCGGGTCCGGCGCCCGGACATGACCCCCTGCCGGCAGCCACGCACGACCCGTGCCGGCGGCCGGGCATGATCCGACACCGCGCCGGGGCGCGGCGGATCACCGCCCGGCCGCCGTCGGGTCAGCGGGCCGACGTGGTGGCCCGGACCCAGGGCAGCGCGAGCCGCTCGATCAGGGACAGGGCGCTGTAGAGCACGATGCTCATCACCGCGATCAGCACGATCGCCGCCCAGGCGGTCGCGGTGTCTCCCACGCCGTTGTACTGCAGGATCTGGTAGCCCAGCCCCGGCTTGTCGGAGTAGAACTCCCCGATCACCGCGCCGATCGCGGCCAGCGGCATCGCCACCTTCAGGCCCACGAAGACCTGCGGCAGCGCCGCCGGGAAGCGCACCTTGCGGAACGACTGCCACCACGACGCGTTCAGCGACCTGGCCAGCTCCGCCAGGTCCGCGGGGGTGGTGGTGAGCCCGGTGGCGGTGGAGAGCACGATCGGGAAGAAGCAGAGCAGGAACACCATGGTCAGGATCGGCTTCTCGCCCCAGCCGACCGAGACCACCAGCAGCGGGCCGAGGGCGATCTTCGGCACCGCGTTCACCGCCACCAGCAGCGGCGAGAACATCCGCTCGACGTGGCGGGAGGCGGCCAGGGCCATCCCGATGAGCACCCCGGCGACCGCCGAGAGCAGGAATCCGACCAGCGTCAGCAGGGTGGTCGTCCCCAGCGCCGGCAGCAGCACGTCGGACGAGGCGGTCAGCGACTCC
Source organism: Micromonospora sp. NPDC004336 (assembly GCF_053602615.1). Taxonomy (NCBI): domain Bacteria; kingdom Bacillati; phylum Actinomycetota; class Actinomycetes; order Micromonosporales; family Micromonosporaceae; genus Micromonospora; species Micromonospora sp. NPDC004336. The sequence continues at coordinate 199 of NZ_JBSGDY010000081.1, read as the reverse complement.
CACACCGCCTGCGGCGGCGGCAGGGACGCCGGGTGCACCAGCTCCAGCACGGACGTGACCAGCCACCAGACGGCCAGCGCGATCACCGCGCCGAGCAGCGGCATGCCGACGGCCATCGGGGAGCCGGCGCCCGCCGGGCGGGTGCTCGGGCGCCGGCCCGGCGCCGTGCGTACCGCCGCCCACCGGGGCCTGCGGCGGC
>NZ_JBSGDY010000080.1:0-26721 GCF_053602615.1 Micromonospora sp. NPDC004336 | reverse complement strand
CGCTTCCTTGACACGGAAGAGGTCACTGGTTCAAACCCAGTATCGCCCACCAGCACGAAGGCCCGTCACCATCAGGTGACGGGCCTTCGCCGTTTCCAGAGCCCGTCGAGGGCTTCACCGCCTCCGCCCCGGGCCGATCCCCGCTCAGAGCGGCGGGGCGACGTCCCGGCGCTCCTCGACCCGGCGGTACTCCACCGGCTCGGTCGTGCTGACCACCTGGCGGCGGCGGCCCCAGATGAGGGTGGTCATGACGAGGCCGAGCACGCCGGCCGCCATCAGGATCCAGCCCACGACGTCGAGGTTGATGCCGCCCAGGCTCGCGTCGAGCGCGAAGGTGAGGATCGCGCCGAGCGCGATCAGGAAGATGCTGGTGCCGATACCCACGACAGCCTCCTTGGTCAGGGGATGTGGTGTGCTGTCGAGGGCCATCAGTACCCCGCGGCTGACCAGCGCAACCATCCCGGCGCGGCAGGGGGCCCGCGGTGCCCGGCTGCCGTACCGGCGGGGCCGCGTGCCGGGCGATCTTGCCGTCGGGTAGAGTTTCCCCCGTCGCCGACGAACGCCGGCGGCACGCGGACGTAGCGCAGCTGGTAGCGCATCACCTTGCCAAGGTGAGGGTCGCGGGTTCGAATCCCGTCGTCCGCTCGCGATCCGCCTGTTCGCGGTCCGGCCCGCCGGACCTGGCGGTCACCCCGGGCGATTGGCGCAGTGGGAGCGCGCTTCCTTGACACGGAAGAGGTCACTGGTTCAAACCCAGTATCGCCCACCAGCATCCGCACTCCCGACCGGCGTCGGCACCCGCCGCCCGGCTCAGTGGGCGACCGCCAGCGCGAACGGCACCGGCCCCAGGGTGGCGACCAGCGGCCGCACCATGAGCACAAAGGACTCGGGCCACCAGGCGTTCGCCACCCCGCCGAGGTCGACGATCCGTTCCGGCGGCCAGCCGAGGTCGGTGAGCAGGCCCGCCACCGCCTTCTTCGCCGCGCGGGCGGCCTACGACTCGGCCAACCCGCGCTGACCGGCGTACGCGGGCGCTGTCTGCCGTGGGCAGATCCGCTCACCGTGAACACGGGCGGGACCGCCGCGCCGAGCCCGGCACAGTGGACGTATGAGACTGCTGGTGTTGGGTGGGACAGGTTTCGTGGGTGGCGCGACGGTGGCCGAGGGGGTGCGCCGGGGCTGGTCGGTGACGGTGTTCAACCGGGGCCTGCACGGGGCGACGCCGGAGGGCGTACGCCGGCTGCGGGGTGACCGGACGACGCCCGGTGGCCTCGCGGCGCTGGCGGACGGCGAGTGGGACGTGGCGGTCGACACCTGGGACGGCGCCCCCCGGGCGGCGCGGGACGCCGCCCGCGCGCTGGTCGACCGGGTCGGCGCGTACGTCTACGTCTCCAGCGGCTCGGTCTACGCGCCGCCCGTCGCGCCCTGGGTGGGCGAGGAGGCCCCCCTGGTGGCCGGCGAGCCGGACGCCGACGACACCGACTACCCGCACAACAAGGCCGGCGGCGAGCGGGCCGTGCGGGAGGTGTTCGGCGACCGGGCGCTGATCGCCCGGGCCGGGCTGATCCTGGGGCCGGGGGAGGACATCGGCCGGCTGCCGTGGTGGGTGGGGCGGATCGCCCGGGGCGGCGACGTGCTGGCGCCGGGCCCGGTCGACCTGCCGCTGCAGTACGTCGACGTCCGGGACATGGCGGCCTGGATGCTGGACCGGGGCGCGGCGGGGCTGGGCGGGACGTTCAACGTGCTGAGCCGCACGGGGCACGCCACCATCGGCGAGCTGCTCGCCGCCTGCGTGGCCGTCACCGGGGCCGACGCCAGGCTGCGCTGGACCGACCCGGAGCCGATCCTGGCCGCCGGCGTGGCGCCGTGGAACGACCTGCCGATCTGGATCCCGGCCGGGCACGAGTACCGCTGGCTGCAGGAACGCGACGTCGAGCGGGCGTACGCGGCGGGGCTGACCTGTCGCCCGGTGGCCGAGACGGTCGCGGACACCTGGGCCTGGCTGCGGAGGGTCGGCACGGTCCCGCCGCGGGCCGGCCGGCCGCAGCGCGCCCCCGTCGGCCTGGCCCCGGAGCGGGAGGCGGCGCTGCTGTCGGCGACGGGCGCGACGAGGGGCTGACCGACGCCAGGTCCGCCGGGTGTGTCGCCGCGCCCCGCGCCCCGCCGCGGGGCGGCTTCACCGCCGCCGGGCCCGCGACGGGCGGTTTCGTCGCCGGCCAGGGCCCGGACATGACCGACACGACGGCCGTCCGTGATCCACTGTGGACGGTCGTCGTCGCGCGTCCCGGCGGGTGCTCACGGTGGGTGTTTTCCCGGTGCCCGCTGGGCAGCGGTGTCCGTTTTTGGATCACGCATCGTGATCGATATAGACAAGCATCGGAGGCGCCCCTACAGTTCGCCCGACTAACTCTCATCTTCCACGGGGGATTGCGATGACTGCTGGCCGGTGGCTGCTGCCTGGGCGCAGGTCGAGGGGCTTCCGACTGCTCGCGGCGGCGGTGTCCGCGACGCTGGCGGCGTCGGTTCTGGGGGTGCCGTCCGCGGTGCGCGCAGAGCCCGCCGCGACGCGCCCCGGTCCGTCGGTGGCGCCGGATGCGGGTTCGGCGGCCGCGGCGGCGGTGCGGTCGGGCCGGCGGGTAGAGGTGGCGTCGGCGCGTACGGAGCTGACGCAGGTGTTCGCGAACCCGGCTGGTGGTTTCACGGCCGAGTCGGCGGTGCTGCCGCAGCGGGTGAAGCGGTCGGACGGGTCGTGGGCGGACGTCGACCTGTCGTTGCGGCGGGTGCCGGGTGGCTGGCGTCCGGCGGCGTCGGTGGCGGACGTGCGGTTCTCCGACGGCGGTGCGGGTGCGGCGGTGACGCTGGTCCGGCGGGGGAAGTCGCTGACTCTGTCCTGGCCGGGTGGGTTGCCGAAGCCGTCGGTCAGTGGTGACGCGGCGACGTACGCGGAGGTGTTGCCGGGCACGGACCTGGTGTTGCGGGCGACGCGGACCGGTTTCACGCACGTGTTCGTGGTCAAGGACGCGCGGGCGGCGGCGAATCCGGCGTTGCGGGAGCTGCGGTTCGACCTGGGCGGCGACGCCCGGGTGGTGCGGGGCGCCAACGGCCGGCTCACCGCGACGGCGGGCGGTGAGCAGATCGCCTCCGCCGAGCCCGCCGTGATGTGGGACTCGAACGACACCGCGCCGGCCGCCTCGTCCCGTTCGGCCGGGGCGGACCGCCCCGACGCCCTGACCGGCGGCGGGCTGCCGGCGCGGTCGTCGGCGGCGGCGCCGGGCGACGCGGCGAAGACCGCGCCGGTGGGTGTCGAGGTGACCGGCGGCGACCTGGTGCTGCGGCCGGACGCGAAGCTGCTCGCACCGGACGCGGCCTACCCCGTCTACATCGACCCCGCCTGGTCGACCGGCAAGTCCCGATGGGCGTACGCCACCAACAACAACACCAACAACACCGACACGAGCGTCGCCCGCGTCGGCAGGGACCCGGACTCCGGCAAGCTCTACCGGTCGTTCTTCGACTTCCCGCTGACCGCGATGAAGGGCAAGCACATCGAGTCGGCGTACGTGCAGATGAAGCTGGACCACTCCTGGTCCTGCGGCAACACGCCGACGTACATGTACCACTCGGCCGGCATCGCCTCGACGCCGCGCACCAGCTGGTCGCCGAAGCTGAACGGCCTGAAGGCCTCGGCCAGCTCGCACGCCAACGAGGGCTCGGGCTGCTCGGACTCCCCGCAGCCGGACATGACGGTCAACTTCACCGGCTCGGCCGTCACCAGCGTCATCCAGACCCACGCGACCAGCAACGCCACGAACATCACGTTCGCGTTCTGCGCGTGCAGCGCCACCGACGGCTCGGGCGAGTCCACCACCGACCGGTGGAAGAAGTTCTTCCCCAGCAACGCCAAGCTCGTGGTCGACTACGACAACATCCCCGGCAAGCCGAGCAGCCTCCAGGCGGCCGGGGTGGCCTGCCCGGCCAACACCACGCTGGTCGTCGGCACCCTGAAGCCGACGTTCTCGGCGATCTTCCCCGACGCCGACACCACCCAGGCGCTGGCCACGGCGTACGAGTGGGTGCAGGTGCCCGCCAACGGGGTCATCGACGCGTCGACGCCGCGCCGGACGCCACCCGCCGGAGCGTCCGTGCCCGCCGGCGGCCGTTCCACCACGCCGCCGGTGACCGTGTCGGAGGCCGTCACGTACGCGTTCCGCGCCAGGGCCACCGACCCCGCCCCCTACAGCCGCACCAGCGTCTGGTCCGACTGGTGCAAATTCGTGGCCGACACGAAGGTGCCACCCGTGACCGCGACGCTCACCTCCGCGACCCCGGTGCCGGGCACCGTGGCCACCTTCGCGGTCCGCTCCACCGACACCACCGTGACGAAGTTCCGGTACGGCTGGGTGAACCCGCCCACCACGGAGATCGCCGCCACCGCCGGCAACTGGATCGACCCGGCGACGGGGCTCCGCATGACGGGCAAGCAGGCCAGCGTGTCGCTCGTGGTGCCGAGGTACGGCCAGAACACCATCTCGGTCTCCGCCGTCGACGGCGCCGGCAACGTCGGCTACGGCTCGCACGAGTTCACCGCGGCCCGGCCGACGCCCGCCGTCGCCCGGTGGGGGCTGGAGAACTATCCGGGCGTCGACCCGGGACCGATGGCGGACAGCCAGCCGACGCTGGCCGGCGACAACTCCTTCACCGGCGGCAGCGTCTCCTGGACCGGTGACCTGAGGATGATCCGGGGCGAGACGGCCTCGTTCAACGGCACCTCCTCGGCGCTGACCACCACGACGAAGGTCGTCGACACCACCAGGTCGTTCAGCGTCGCGGGCTGGGTGCGGCTGAACTCCCTGCCGACGGCGACGGACATGGTGGTGGCCTCGCAGGAGGGTGCGAGCGCCGCCGGGTTCCACCTCGGTACGCGCCTCGAAGGTTCGCCGGCGACGCCGCGCTGGTCGTTCCTGATGAAGGACACCGACCTCCAGACCAGCGCGAGCCGGGCCGCGTTCAGCGCCACCGCGTTGACCACCGCGGACGTGGGCCGGTGGACGCACGTCGCGGGCGTCTACGACCAGACCGCGGGCAAGGTGCGGCTCTACGTCGACGGTGCCCTCGCCGCCGAGGTCGCCCGCACCGTCGCTCCGTGGGGCGCGAACGGCAGGTTCGTCCTGGGCCGTGGCTGGAGTGCCGGCGCGCCGAGCAACTGGTTCAAGGGCAACCTGGCCGACGTCCAGGTCTACGACCGGGCCCTCGTCGGCCACGACTTCCTCGGCCAGTCCGCCGACGACCCGGAGTCGGGCGGCTTCGACGAGCCCGGGATGCTCAGCGCCGTCAAGGTCGGCGACTGGACCTTCTCCGGCGCCCAGCCCTGCTACGAGGAGTTCCTCGACCCGACGCTGTGCAGCGCTCCGGAGGCCGGCCAGTTCGGCCGTCGCCTGGTCCTGACCCAGGGCAGCAACGTCGGGGCCGGTCACCGCGACGACGGGCTGCTGCTGGACATGACGCACTTCACCGAGGACACCACCGATCCCTACTACGGCCTGAGCACCCGGGAGTACGGCCTGTCGCAGGACAACCTCGGCGAGCCGCAGAACCCCGTGTGGCAGAACGGCCGGGTCCTGCGTACCGACCAGTCGTTCTCGGTCGCGGTCTGGGTACGCCCGTCGGCGCTGGGCGGCGTCCAGACGGTCGTGTCCCAGCGGGGCGCGAAGCAGTCCGCCTTCTACCTGGGGCTGCGGGATCGGGTGGAGAACGGCGTGACGGCGTACCGGTGGTCGTTCAGCGTCTTCGGTGCCGACAACGACGTCGACGGCAACAGCAGGGAGGCGCTGATGACGTCGCAGGCGATCAACGTGGAGGACGACCTGTCCCGCTGGACCCATCTGGTGGGGGTCCACGACGTCGCCCGGCGGCAGATCCGCCTCTACGTCAACGGCGTCCTGGAGGCCACCGTCCCCTTCTCGGGCTCGTTCACCGGTGCGTTCGACGCCACCGGACCGCTGGCCGTGGGTGGCGCGCAGTGGACCGCGGCCGGAGGCACCCCGGGCATGGTCAACCGGTTGCGCGGCGACGTCGACGACCTCGGTCTCTACCAGGGCGCCCTCACGGACACCGCCGTCAGGATCCTCTTCAACTCCGAGTCGGCCGAGACGGTCGAGCCCGTCGACTGATCCCCCTCACCTCCGTTCCGACCCATCGACCGCGCCTGTGGAGGCACAGTGAAACGCGTCCCGAAACAGCCCCCCAAACCGCCGCGACAGCGGACAAACAGGACCAACCGGTTCCGTGCTGTCGTCGCGGCTGCGCTCACCGGCGCCCTCGCCGTCTCCGGCCTGTCGGTGCCCGCGCAGGCGGCGCCCGACCCGGCGAAGCTCACCGGCCAGCGCGAGAAGCTCGACAAGCACGGCACCACGGCACAGGGGCGGGCGTACCCCGTCGAGGAGGCCGAGAGCGCGAAGCTCGCCGCCCCCGTGTGGCCGAAGCCCGGCAGGGCGTCGGTGACCCTGCCCGCCGCCCCGGACGGCGGGCGGCGGACCGCCGGCGCGCCGGTGAAGGCGGGCGCGCTACCGGTGTCGGTGAGCCGCGCCCCGGGCGCGGCGGGCGACCGCGCGTCGGCGGTGTCGGTGGAGGTGCTGGACCGGGCGGCGGCGCCGGCCCGGTGGCGCGACGGCCTGCTGCTGCGCGTCGGCGGCGTCGACGCGCAGCCGGGGACCACGGCGGGCGCGACCGCCGCGCCGGGCGCCGACGCGGCCGAGCCGGCCGCCGCCACCGTCTCGGTCGACTACCGCGGGTTCCGGCACGCCTTCGGCGGCAACTGGTCGTCGCGGCTGGCCCTCTGGCAGGTGCCGGAGTGCGGGCTGCGCACCCCCGGCGCCGCCGGATGCGGGGCCACGCGGCTGAAGTCCCGCAACGACGGCAGTTCCGTCACCGCCGAGGTGCCGGTCACGGCCGCCGGTGCGGACGCGCGGGCCGCCGGCACGCTGGTGGCGCTGGCGGCCGGCTCCTCGGGGCCCGAGGGCGACTTCTCCGCCACCCCCATGTCGGCCAGCGCGACCTGGTCGGCGGGCACGTCGACGGGCGGGTTCAGCTGGTCGTACCCGATGCGGATGCCGCCGGCCGTCGGCGGCCCGGCACCGACCCTGGGCCTGTCCTACACCTCCGACAAGGTCGACGGCCAGTCGGACGCGTCGAACAGCCAGCCGTCCTGGGTCGGTGAGGGCTTCGACCTCTGGTCCGGCTACATCGAGCGCAGCTACGTGCCGTGCGCCGACGACATGACCGGCGGCAACAACAGCACCAACCGCACCGGCGACCAGTGCTGGCGCTCGGACAACGCCACCCTGTCGCTGAACGGGCGCGGCGGTGAGCTGATCTTCGAGGCAGGCAAGGGCTGGCACAGCCGCAGCGCGGACGGCTCGAAGATCGAGAAGCTGACCGGCGCCAGCAACGGCGACGACGACGGTGAGCACTGGAAGGTCACCACGTCCGACGGCGTGCAGTACTTCTTCGGCCTGAACAACCTGCCGGGGCAGGGCAGCGCGACGAACTCCGCGTGGACCGTCCCCGTCGCCGGCAACCACACCAACGAGCCGTGCAACGTCTCGTCGTTCGCCTCGTCGTTCTGCGACCAGACCTGGCGGTGGAACCTCGACTACGTCGTCGACCCGCGCGGCAACACCCTGTCGTACTGGTACGACAAGGAGATCAACCACTACGCCAGGAACGCCACGTCGACCAACAAGGCCGACTACGTGCGCGGCGGCGTGCTCAAGCGGATCGACTACGGCACCTGGGACCGCGGCGCCACCGACCGGTCGGTGACCCCGCTCGCGCAGGTCGTGCTGGCCAGCGCCGACCGGTGCGCGGAGGACTGCCACATCAAGGACGCGGCGCACTGGAAGGACGTGCCGTGGGACCAGGAGTGCACGGCCACGGCGGCGAACTGCGGGGAGAACTACGGGCCCACGTTCTGGACCACCAAGCGGCTGTCGACCGTCACCACCCAGGTCTGGGACACCACCAGGACCACCCCGGCCTGGCAGCCCGTCGACTCGTGGACGCTCGGCCACACCTATCCCGCCGTCGGTGACGGCAGCGACCATGCCGGCATGTGGCTCGCCTCCGTGCAGTACCGGGGCCTCGTCGGCGGCACCGAGACCATGCCGGCGGTGACGTTCGTGCCGGTGTCGATGCCGAACCGGGTGCTGACCAGGAACAACACCAGCAACAACCGCATGCGGATCGGCAACATCGTCACCGAGACCGGCGGCAAGATCCAGGTCACCTACAGCCTGCCCGACTGCACCGCCAGCAACAAGCCGGCCGCGCCGGAGAGCAACACCCGGCTCTGCTACCCGGTCGTCGGCCCCGACCCGTACGACTCCAGCAAGGAACTCACCGAGTACTGGCACAAGTACGTCGTGAAGCAGGTGTCCGAGTCCGACCTGATGGTCGTGGCCAACGGCAGCGACCGCGGCCAGCCGGTGCAGAACACCTACTACAAGTTCCTCGGCGACCCCGCCTGGCACTACGCCGACGACAACGGGCTGGTCAAGCCGAAGCGCAAGACGTGGAACCAGTTCCGCGGCTTCGCCCAGGTCGAGGTGCGCAAGGGCGACGCCCCGGCGCAGACCCTGACCCGCACCACCTTCCTGCGCGGCATGCACGGCGACCGGCTCACCAAGACCGGCGGCAGCCGCAACGTCACCGTCGCCGCCTCCCTGGGCGCCGAGACGGTGTACGACGAGGACCAGTTCGCCGGCATGGTGCGCGAACAGGTCGTCTACAACGGCGTCGACACCAAGCCGGTCAGCAAGACCGTCAACGTGCCGTGGCGCTCGTCGGCGCTGGCCACCCGCACCGTCAACGGCGACGAGGTGACCGCCCGCTGGACCAACACCCGGATCGCGTACAGCGCCGTCGCCATCGGCGTGGACGGGGCTGGCGGGTGGCGGACCTCGCGCAACGTGTCCACCTTCCACGACACGTACGGCACCATCGAGACCGTTCAGGCCGACGGCGACGTCGCCAAGACGGGCGACGAGAAGTGCACCACGTATCAGTACACGCGGAACACCGCTGCGAACATCACGCAGACGGTCAAGCGGCTCACCGTCAAGGCAGTGCCGTGCGCGACCGGGCCCGCGACCCAGGACGACATCGTCGCCGACGAGCGGAAGTTTTACGACGGCGCCACCAGCATCGACGCCGCGCCGACCACGGGCGCGGTCACCCGGGTCGACAAGCTCAGTGACTGGTCGGCCGCCGGCGGCACCGTCTGGCAGACCGTCAGCCAGGCGACCTTCGACGCGTACGGGCGGCCGAAGACCGCCACCGACGTGCGCGGCCGGACGGCGACGACGGAGTACACGCCGGCCACCGGTGGGCCGGTCACGAAGGTCGTCACGAAGACGCCCGACCCGAACGGCGGCACCACCGACTGGACCACCACCATCGAGACCCGGCCCTACTGGGGTCAGCCGATCCGGACCACGGACTACAACGGCCGGGTCGCCGACATGGAGTACGACCCGATGGGTCGGCTGGCCCGGGGCTGGAAGGCCGGCTGGTCGAAGTCGGAGAACCCGGCGAGCCCTTCCGTCGAATACACCTACCACTACGCCCCGAACAAGGACGCCTACCCGTACACGAAGAGCCGGGTGCTCCACGCAGGCGGCGGCTACCTCACGTCGTACGACATCAAGGACGCCCTCCTGCGGCCGCGCCAGACGCAGAAGGCCGGGGTGGGCGGAGACCGGGTGGTCACCGACACGCTGTACGACGCGACGGGGCGCACGGTGACGACCTACCAGGCCCACGCCGAACCGGGCGCACCGAGCGGGGCGCTCTGGTGGGAGCCGGAGTGGTCGGTGCCGGCGCTGACGAAGATGGTCTACGACAACGCCTCCCGGGCCACCGACGCGATCTTCTACGGCACCGACGGCGTCACCAACCTCGTCGAGAAGTGGCGCACCACCACCCGCTACCTCGGTGACACCACGGTGGTGACCCCGCCGATCGGCGGCACCATCACCACGACGAAGACGGACATCGAGGGACGGACGCTTGAGCTGCGGCAGCGGCCCGACCGGACCGGAACCAAGCCAGACCACGTCACGACGTACACCTACGACAACAAGGGCCAGTTGACGCTGGTCAAGGACACCGGCGGCAACGAGTGGGTCAACACCTACGACGTCAAGGGCCGGCAGATCACCGCGAAGGACCCGGACAGGGGCACGACCACCACCACCTACACGGCGTACGACCAGGTGGAGTCGACCACCGACGCCAACGACAACGTGCTGGTCAACCAGTACGACTCGCTGGGCCGCCGGATCGGCCTCTACCAGGGCAGCATCGCGGACGCGAACAAGCTCGCCGAGTGGAAGTACGACAAGCTCTACAGCGGCCAGACCGTCCGCGGTCAGCTCACCCAGAGCATCCGGTACGAGTCGGCGGGCTCCGCCAACGCCTACAAGTGGCAGGTGCGCGGCTTCAACACCCGCTACCAGCCGACCGGCGCGAACTACGTCATCCCGACCAACGAGGGCACCGGCCTGGCCGGCACGTGGGTCTACGGCTACGGCTACTCGCCGTACGACGGCAGCCCGACCAGCGTCACGTACCCGGCCGGCGGCAGCCTGACCACCGAGAACGTCGAGACGAAGTACGACGCCGTCACCGGCCTGCCGACGGAGCTGGCCACCAACCTGATCAACGTCGGCCGCTACGTCATCGGCCAGGACTACACCCAGTACGGTGAGCCGACGCTGACCACCCGCAAGGTCGACGGCGGGGTCTACGTCCAGGACACCACCTACTACGACCTGACGACCCGGCGGGTCGACCGGGTGAAGATCAAGCCGGAGACCGCGACGGGCACGGTGGCGGACACCCGGTTCACCCGGGACGCGGCCGGCAACATCCTGTCGATCGCGGACACCCCGGAGGTCGGCGCGGCGGACACCCAGTGCTTCCGCTACGACGAACTGCGTCGGATGACCAACGCGTGGACGCCGAAGTCCGACATCGACTGCGCCGCGGGCCCGAGCGTGCCGAACCTGGGCGGCCCGGCGCCGTACTGGCACGAGTGGACCGTCGACGACGTCGGCAACCGCGGCAGCGAGAAGGTGCACACCGCCGCCGGCGACACCACCCGCTCCTACACCACGCCCGCCAGCGGCAAGGACGTCGTCCGCCCGCACGCCGTCACCCAGGTCGTCACCCAGGCGCCGGGCCAGTCGGCGGTCACCACGAAGTACGCGTACGACGACGCCGGCAACATGACGTGCCGGCCGACCGGCACGGCCGCCAACGCCTGCGACACCGGAACCAACTCGCAGACGCTGAACTGGAACTCCGAGGGCAAGCTCGCCTCGGTGAGCGCGGGCGGGCAGACCGTCGAGACCAACATCTACGACGCAGGCGGCGTGCGCCTGATCCGGCGCGACGCCACCGGCACCACCCTCTACCTGCCGGGCCAGGAGATCCGGCGCGAGAACACCTCGGTCGTCACCGGCACCCGCTACTACAGCTTCGCCGGCAAGATGGTGGGCAACCGGACCCCGACCGGGCTGACCTGGCTCTACGCCGACCACCAGGGCACCCAGCAGACCGCGATCAACGCCGGCACCCAGGCGGTCAGCGTTCGCCGGCAGACCCCGTACGGCGATCCGCGCGGCAGCCAGCCGCAGTGGACGAACGGTAAGGGCTTCGTCGGCGGCGACAAGGACCCGACCGGCCTGACCAACATCGGGGCCCGGCAGTACGACCCCGGGTTGGGACGCTTCATCTCGGTCGACCCGATCCAGGATCTGAAGGATCCGCAGCAGTGGAACGCCTACGCCTACGGCAACAACAGCCCGGTCACCTTCGCCGACCCGACCGGCCTCAAGTCCTGCTCCGATGACGCCTGCAATGGCGACTACGAGGACATGTACGGCAATTACCACGACGTCAAGGCCGACAACGACGGTTGTGGCGGAAAGTGCGGCGACGACGACTGGGCTGCGGCCCGGGCGGCACACGAGGCCGGCGGCGGCAACGGCGGCGGCAAGGGCGGAAAGAACGGCGGCCCGACCGACGAACAGCTCAAACGCGCCAAGGAAGTCAAGAAGCAGAACGCCATTGACATCATCGTCAAGGCGGGCGGTCAACTTCTGCTCGAGTTCTTCGGCATCAACGACATCATGGGCTGTATCGGAGGTGATCTGAAGGCGTGCGCCTGGGCGCTCATCGACATGGTGCCCTGGGGCAAGGCCATCAAGCTGATCAAGAAGATCAATCCGATCGTCGACACCCTCCGTCGGGCGGGTTCTGCCCTGATGGCCTGGGCGGAGAACCGGAAGTGGGCCGACGACATCCTCGCTCGGGCGGAGGATGCCGCGCGTACCCGCGCTGCTCCGGCACCGCCTAAAGCGATCATGCCAGGCGGGCGTCCGGACGGTGAAGTGGTGTTCGCCGGGCACGGAAAGCACGACACCGCCAACGGCAACTTCACCGTCCCGGAGGGTACGGAGATCGCTGTCTACGTGCCCTACTCCAAGAAGTTGATGGACACGGACGCCTTCCGAGTCGAGAGCGGACGGTCATCCCCCGCGCCGGTGAAGATCTATCGCTCCGGGGAATCCATGCCGAACTTCACTCTGCTGCCCGCGAGTGGTCTCAGGGTTCGCGAGGGATCCAAGAGGGTCAGCGAGCCTACCCTGCTCAGCACTCTGGTCAAACCTGACATGGGCACCTGTCACTGGGCGGCATGTAGTGTGGTGAGGCGGTAGCTCGACAGTTCGGCCGGCACCTCTACGGTGCCGGCCGGGCTGTGCACAACGCTTTCGACGACCAGGATGGTGCTCGTCCTTGAATTCATCGAAAAAAGGTAAGCGAATGCGGCAGTGGCTCGACGATACAAGGGGCCGTGTCCGCATTGCTCGTATCCTGTCCGAAGGGGAGGACGGTCCTCCGCTGTCGGAACGTGAGGTGCTCGCCGAGATCACGGACGTTGCGGCCCTGGAGAAGCTGTGGAATTTGACGACCTCGGGCGAGGTGTCCAGGGATATCTGCAGGTGCCCCGGTGACATGACGCTGGCGCTGTATGGCACCGACAATGATCTCGTCGGTTCCGCGTCGGTGCACCCAGGCGCTATTTCCTGGGAGCGGGAGCGTTTCGGCGTCGATCTTGTGACCGAGAATCCGGTCGATCTGGAACTCCTCCTCGCCGAGTTGGGCGTTCAGGGCGGATCGAGAAGCCTGTTGAGCGAGATGATCGGCGCGTTGGGGTTGGAAGAGGGGGACGTCCAGTTCAGGCGCGCCGACGATGACGAGGCGTTGGCGCGGCATCGTGTGCCGGTAGCCCTCCGCGACGAGTTGCGTGGGATGTCCGGAGACATGGCAGCCAAGGTCGATCAATCGTCCATACCCCGGATGGTCGCCAGGATGACCCGTTCGGAGCCTGACCCGGCGACCGTCGCGCGCCAGTTGCTGGCCTGGCTCGGCACCGCCACCTGGCCGGCCGAAGCCATCGCCGGCGACGGCGATCTGGCCCGTCGACTGCTGACGGAACTGGGCTCCTCGACGGTGGAGCGCGTGCTACCCGATCTCGTCGACCCTGCGGAGGTGATGGGAGGCGTGGTCTGGGCGACGCACCAGCCCGACGACACGTCCAGCGTGGTCGCACTCGGCCCGGCGATCAAGCGGATCCTGTCCCGCTAGGCTGCCGCCACGCGCGGCACGGTGCGCCGTAATGGTCGGCCCTCGCTCGTCTCCGAGGACGAGCGAGGGCTGCTCACGACCGCACGACCGGCAGGTCCAGCACCTCGTCCACCTCGCGGCGGGGGGTCGGCCAGCCCGGCTGGCCGTACCCGATGCGCATCGCCGTCCGCGGCGTGCCGAACCGCCCCGGGACAGCCGTAGCTGTTCCCGGCAGCCGGGCACCCCGATCGGCCGGGACGGCATCGACACCGCCGGCCCGAATCCGTGGCGGCCCCGATCGGCGGTCTCAGCCGCTGACCACGGGCAGGCCGAGCACCTCGTCCACCTCGCGGCGGGGGGTCGGCCAGCCCGGCTGGCCGTAACCGATGCGCATCACCATCTGCGGCGTGCCGAACCGTCCCAGCGACAGCCTTAGCTGCTCGCGGGCGCTGGGCACCTCGATCGGCTGGGACAGCATCGACACCGCGAGCCCCGAGTCCGTGGCGGCCAGCAGCACCCGCTGCAACGCCTGCCCGGCGACGACCTGGTCGACGGCGGTGTTGCCGGGCGAGCCGAGCACGGCGACCAGCGGCTCCGGCTCGAAGTCCCGTCCCGGCGCCCGGTTCAGGCCGCCGAAGCCCCGGGAGGGGAGCAGGTCCTGCGGTTCGCCCTGCGGGCCGCCGGAGGAGGCCGGTACGCCGTCCGGGGCGGGGGCCGAGCGCACCCATTCCTGCCGTTCGGCCACGTACGCCGGGTCGCGTTCGAGGACCCGGTGGGCGCTGCGGGCGATCTCGGCGAACGCGTTCACCGCGCTGACCCCGATCAGCAGTTCCAGCCAGCATCCCTCGGCGCGGGCGGCCTCGCCCAACCGCCAGCGGGCGTCGGCGGGCACCGGGTCCGGCCAGAACGGCGCCCGGTTGCTGAACCGGCGGGGGATCGCCGCGTGCAGGGCCTGTTCGGCGGGGGTGGGGCGACGCGGCACGTCGGGGACCAGCCGGGCCACCACGTCCGGCTCGGCCGGGTAGGGGCGCAGCCGCACCTTCGCCGGGGTGCCGGCGGCGGCCAGGGAGAGCCGCAGGTTGAACAGCGCCGCCCCGCAGGCGATGCGGACGCCCCAACCGTTGGGGTCGGTGGCCGGCAGGCGCCGGGCCGGGTCGACCAGCACCTCGATGCCGCCGTCGCGCAGCCGGAACCGCCACGGCTGGGTGTTGTGCAGCGACGGAGCCCGTACGGCGTCGGTCGCGGCGGCCCGCAGCTGCTCGACGGTGAAGCCGGTGTCCATGGTTGTGCTCCTTCCGTGGCAGTTCGTGCCGTCCCCGTCTGGTACACCTCCACGGTGCGTCAGCGGGGCGGGGAGCGGGCAGGGCCGGACGTCCCGACCCGTCGGGCCCGACCGGCCCCGTGGCCGGGCGGGGACCTTCGGCCCGAGTGCCCCGTGCCCGCTCGGGACCTTCGGTCGACCGGCCCTGTCCCGGCTCGGGGGTCTTCGGCCCGGCCGGCCCCGTGCCAGCTCGGGAGCCTTCGGCCGACCGGCCCCGTCTCGGCTCGGGGACCTCCGGTCGATCGGCCCGTCCTGGATCGGGGACCTCGGCCTCGGCGGGGAGGCGGCTGGCCCGGCCCGGCGGCGCCCCGTGGCGGGCGGGAGGGCGTGGCGGGCAGAAGGGCGTGGCGACGGTGGTCGGGGTTGCTCGCGAACCGCCGCCTCCGATCGGGCGGCGGGCGGATGATGGTGGTTCGGGACCTTCGGCCCGTGCGGAATCCGCTCGGGAGAGGGTAGAAATTAGGGATGATCCGCGTGTTCCTGCTCGACGACCACGAGGTCGTCCGCCGTGGCCTGGCCGACCTGCTGGAGAGCAGCGGTGACATCGAGGTGGTCGGCGAGTCTGGCCTGGCCCAGGAAGCGGCGCGTCGCATCCCGGCCCTGCGGCCGGACGTGGCGATTCTCGACGCCCGCCTGCCCGACGGCAACGGCATCGACGTGTGTCGGGACGTCCGGGCCGTGGACTCGTCGATCAAGGGCCTGATCCTCACTTCGTACGAGGACGACGAGGCGCTCTTCGCGGCGATCATGGCCGGCGCGGCCGGCTACGTGCTCAAGCAGATCCGCGGCACCGACCTGGTCGACGCGGTGCGCCGGGTGGCGGCCGGCCAGTCGCTGCTCGACCCGGCGATCACCACCCGGGTGCTGGAGCGCATCCGCAGCGGCGTCGAGCAGCCCCGCGAGCTGAAGTCGCTCACCGAGCAGGAGCGGCGGATCCTGGAGTACGTGGCCGAGGGCCTGACCAACCGGGAGATCGCCGGCAAGATGTTCCTGGCCGAGAAGACGGTGAAGAACTACGTCTCCAGCGTGCTGGCCAAGCTCGGCCTGGAGCGTCGTACCCAGGCGGCGGTCCTAGCCACCCGCCTCCTCGGCAAAACCCACTGACCCCCCACCCCAACCTCCCCCCCACCCCCCACCGCCGCGCCGCGCCGCACCGCCGCACCCGCTCCCTCCCGCGCCGATCTTGCACTTTCTGCCCTCGATGTGCGGCATTTGTTCCTTATGTCGGGGCAGAAAGTGCAAGATCGCGGGCGAGAAAGGGGGCGCGGGAAGGCGGGGCGGGGTGGGGCGGGGGAGTGGGGCGGGTCAGTCGCGGAGGGGGACTCGCCAGTGCAGCTCGGTGCCGTGGGGGTCGGCGCGGCGCACCTCGAACTCGCCGCCGTGGCGTTCGGCGCGTTCGCGCAGGTTGACCAGCCCACCACGGGCGGCGGCCGGGTCGCAGCCCACCCCGTCGTCGGTGACGGTCAGCGTCACCTGACCGGCGTCGACCCGCACCGCCACCGCCACCCGGTCGGCGTTGGCGTGCCGTACGGCGTTGGAGAGGGCCTCGCGCAGCACGGCGGTGAGGTCGGGGCGGACCGGCTCGGGGACGGCGCTGTCGATCGGGCCGACCAACTCCAGGCTGGGCCGGTAGCCGAGCGACTCGGCGGCCACCTCGATGGCCTCGCGGATCTCGGTGCGCAGCGCCGCGCTCATCGGGGTGCGCAGCTCGAAGATGGTGCGGCGGATGTCCTTGATGGTGGCGTCGAGGTCGTCGACCGCCGCGTTGATCCGCTTGGCGAGATCCGGCCTCGTCGCCATCGGCGCGGCGCTCTGCAACTGCAGGCCGGTGGCGAAGAGTCGTTGGATGACGACGTCGTGCAGGTCACGGGCGATGCGCTCGCGGTCCTCCAGGACCACCAGCAGCTCCCGCTCCTCCTGCCCACGGGCCCGCTCCATGGCCAGCGCGGCCTGGCCGGCGAAGCTGCCCAGCAGGGCCATGTCGTCGTCGCTGGCGGCGGGCGACCGGTCGGGGCGGTGCGCGATCACCAGTACGCCGTGCAGGGTGTCGGCGGTGGCCAGCGGGGAGATCACCGCCGGCCCGGTGCTGAGCAGCGCGGGCCAGGGCGCCGCGTGGGCCAGGTCCGCGACCTGGTCGTGCCGGCCCTCGGTGACGGCGGCGGCGAAGCTCGTCTCGGCGGCGGGAAAGACCGTGCCGACCAGTGCGGCGGTCTGGTCGGCGGCGCCGTCCACCACCTCGACCGTGAACTCCTCGGCGTCCGGGTCGTAGAGCAGGACGAGGGCGACCTCCGCCTCGGCGACCTCGCGGGCGCGGCGCGCCACCAGCGCCAGCGCGTCGGTGCGGCGTACCTCGCCCAGCAGCACGCCGGTGATCTCGGCGGTCGCGGCCAGCCAGCTCTCCCGCCGGTGGGCCAGCGCGTAGAGCCGGGCGTTCTCGATGGCCACGCCGGCCGCCGCGGCGAGCGCGACCACGATCTCCTCGTCGTCCTCGGTGAACTCCGCGCCGCCCTGCTTCTCGGCGAGGTAGAGGTTGCCGAAGACGTGGTCGCGGATGCGCACGGGGACGCCGAGGAAGCTGTGCATCGGCGGGTGGTGCGGCGGGAAGCCGTAGGACTTGGGGTGCTGGGTGATGTCGGGCATCCGCAGCGGGCGCGGATCGTCGATGAGCAGGCCGAGCACGCCCCGCCCGTGGGGCAGGTCGCCGATCTTGGCGTGCAGCTCGGCGTCGATGCCGTGGGTGATGAAGTCGTGCAGCATCCGGTCGTGGCCGATGACGCCGAGCGCGCCGTAGCGGGCGCCGACCAGCTCGCAGGCCGCCTCGACGATCCGCTGCAGGGTGCTGCGCAGATCGAGGTCGCTGCCGATGCCGACCACCGCGTCGAGCAGGGCGCGCAGCCGCTCCCGGCTGGTCACCACCTCGCCGACCCGGTCGAGCATCTCCTGGAGCAGCTCGTCGAGCCGCACCCGGGACAGCGGGCTCAACCCCAGCGAGGGGGTCGCGTGCGGTTCATGCCGGGGGTTCGGTGCGCTGGCGGCCACCGGACGATGCTATCGCCCGGTGGCTCCGACCCGAGGGCCGCGCTACGCGTCGGTGTCGCGTACCGCCGAGGTGTCCACCACCTGCGCCACCGCGAGCCGCGGGGTGTGCGGCGGCCCGGCGTGCGCCGGGTCGGCGATCCCCAGCCGCATGACGAGGTACGGGTAGCCGAGGCCGGCCAGCAGCCCACGCAGCGTCTGCCGGGTGCCGGCCACCTCCACCACGCCGCTGAGCGGCACCACCGAGATCCCGAGCCGGGTGGCGGTCAGCCAGGCCGCCGAGAGCGCCTCGCCGGCGCGCAGCCAACTGTCCGGCTCGTCCTCGTCGCCGTAGAGCAGCCCGTACACGGCGGCCCGGTCGTGCCCCGGGCCGACCGGCAGGGTGCCGGGGCGGCCGAAGTCGCGGCCGGGCACGGTGGTCTGCGGCGCCTCCTCGGGCAGCACCTCCGGCGGCAGGCCGGTGCCGGTGCCGCCACGGCTGGTCCAGTACAGCAGCTCCTCGCGCAGCTGCGGATCCTCCGCCTCGACCGACGCGGCGCGACTGGCCACGGCGGCCAGCTCCATCACGTTGTCGCGGTCGAGGAACTGGAGCTGGCACCCCTCGGCGGCGACCGCCGAGGCGATCTGCCCGAGGGCGGCGGTCGGCACGGGCTCCTCGCTGACGGGGCGACGGTCGGTGTGCCGCACCTGCATGCACTGCACCAGGCGCATGGCCTCCGGGTCGACCTCCGCCCGGGACAGCCCGGTCAGCCGGGCCAGCAGGTCCGGGTCGCCGGGGTCGGGCATCCGCTCCACCACCGCCGTCCAGCCCTCCGCGGTCAGCGCCACCCGCGCGTGGTGCAGCGCTGCCCCGCAGCTGTACGCCACCAGCCGCCCCTCCGGGTCCGTCGCGGTCAGCCGGGGGTCGCGGACCACGCGCAGCTCCAACGCGTCCGGCAGCACCCGCCAGCGCCACGGTTGGCTGTTGTGCACCGACGGGGCGTGCCCGGCCGTCGCGGCGGCCTCCGCGAGGGCGGTGGTCAGCGGGCGGCCCGTAGCCGGCGTCTCGTGGCTCATCGTCACGACCTTTCCGTTTCTCCCCATCGTGCCCCAGCCCGACGTGCCCCGGGCCGGGTTGCCGCTCCATCCTGCGGCATGCCCGACGACCACGCACGGTACGCAGGTCCCGGCGCGGCAGGGCACTTCGCCCCGGCGGTTCGCCCGGATGCCCTCCCCGGAGGCGCGGACGCTGGGACGATCCGCAGGTGGGAACGCCGCCGCGGGAGTGCGTGCCGGAGCAGCCGGTACGGCGGGACCGCGCGCGCCTGCTGCGCTGGGTGCCGCTGGCCGGGGTGACGGCGCTGGTGCTGGCCGGGGCCGCGCTGTGGCTGGCCGGCCGGCGCGACGCGGCCGACCTGGTGTGGGCGTCCGCCACCGTGGCCGCCCTGGCGCCCGCCGCGTGGGCCGTGCTGCGGCAGCTCTGGCGCCGGCAGTTCGGGGTGGACGTGATCGCTGTGCTGGCCCTGGCCGGCGCGCTGGTCGTGCGGGAGTACCTGGCCGGGGCCGTGATCGCGCTGATGCTGGTCACCGGGCGGGCGCTGGAGACGTACGCCCAGGGGCGGGCGACCCGCGACCTGCGCGCGCTGCTCGCCCGCGCCCCCCGCACGGCCCGGCGGCGCGGCCCGGACGGGAGCGTCGAGGAGGTGCCGCTGGCGGCCGTGGCGGCGGGGGACCGGCTGCTGGTCGGCCCCGGCGACGTGGTGCCGGTCGACGGGCAGGTCGACGAGCCGGTGACGCTGGACGAGTCGGCGGTGACGGGCGAGTCCCGGCTGGTGCGGCGCGCCGCCGGCGAGCAGGTCGCCAGCGGCGTGGTCAACGCCGGGGCCGGCTTCGGGATGCGCGCCACGAAGGACGCGGCGGGAAGCACCTACGCCGGGATCGTCCGGCTGGCCGAGGAGGCGACCGCCCGCAAGGCGCCGATGGTCCGCCTCGCCGACCGGTACGCCGCCGCGTTCGTGCCGTTCACGCTGGTCCTGGCGGGGCTCGGCTGGCTCCTCTCCGGCGAGTTCGTCCGGGCGGTGGCCGTGCTGGTGGTCGCCACCCCGTGCCCGCTGCTGCTGGCCACCCCCATCGCCATCGTCTCCGGGCTGTCCCGCACCGCCCGGCGCGGCGTGCTGGTCCGCGACGGCGGCTCGCTGGAACTGCTCGGCCGGGCCCGCGTCCTGCTGGTGGACAAGACCGGCACGCTGACGGCGGGGCGTCCCCGCGCCGCCGAGATCGAGGCCGCCCCCGGCGGGAGCCGCGAGGACGTGCTGCGCCTCGCCGCCTCGGTCGAGCAGCTCTCCCCGCACGTGCTGGCCCGCGCGCTGGTGGCGCAGGCGCGACGGCGAGGGCTGCCGCTCGGCGAGCCGACCGGGGTGACGGAGGAGCCGGGGCGGGGCGTGCGCGGGTACGTCGACGGGCGGCTGGTCCGCGTCGGCCAGCTCGACGACGACCTGCCCGAGTGGGCGCGGCGGGCCCGCTCCCGGGCCGAGCTGACGGGCCGCTCGGTGGTCTGGGTCAGCGGCGAGGCCGGCCCGCTCGGCGCGATCGTGCTGGAGGACCCGGTGCGCCCCGACGCCCGCCGCACCGTGCGCCGGCTGCGCGAGGCGGGGCTGGGCCGCATCGTGATGGTCACCGGGGACCGGCCCGACACCGCCGCCCAGGTCGCGCAGGCGGCCGGCGTGGACGACGTGCTGGCCCGGTGCTCGCCGCCGGAGAAGGTGGCCCGCGTACGCGAGGAGGCCGGGCGGGCGGTCACCGTCATGGTCGGCGACGGGGTGAACGACGCCCCGGCGCTGGCCGAGGCGCACGTCGGGGTGGCCATGGGCGCCACCGGGGCGACCGCCTCGGCCGACGTCGCCGACGCGGTGCTGACCGTCGACCGGCTGGACCGGCTCGCCGACGCGGTGGAGATCGCCCGGTACGCCCGCCGGATCGCGGTGCAGAGCGCCACCGTCGGGATGGGCCTCGCCGTGCTGGCGATGGTCGTCGCCGCCGTCGGACGGCTGCCGCCGGTCGCCGGGGCGTTCCTCCAGGAGGGCATCGACGTGCTGGTGATCCTCAACGCGTTGCGCGCGCTCGGGGGCGGGCTGCGCCGCCGCGACGTGTCGCCGGACACCCGCGAGCTGCTCGACCGGTACGCCGGCGAGCACGGCGGGATCCGCGACGTGCTGGCCGGGCTGCGGGACACCGCCGACCTGGTCGCCACGCGGCCCGACGCGCCCGAGTGCGTGCCGGCGCTGCGCGAGACGCACCGGCGGCTGACCGACGCGGTGCTGCCCCACGAGGCCGCCGAGGAGCGGCACCTCTACCCGGCGTTGGCCGACCCGCTGGGCAGCGCCGAGGCGACCTCGACGATGAGCCGCGCCCACGTGGAGATCCGGCAGCTGGTGGACCGCGTCGGCGCGCACCTCGCCCAGGCCGGCGACGGCCCGCTGCGCCGGGACCAGCTCACCGACCTGCTCGCCGCCCTCTACGGCCTGGAGGCGGTGCTCCGGCTGCACCTCACGCAGGAGGAAGAGGAGTACTTCTCGCTGAGCCCGGCCGCGCCGGCCGGCGGCGAGCGTTAGGAGGGGCACCCCGCGCGTCGGAATCCGACGCCGGGGTGCCCCTTCGCTCACCGTTCCCGGACGACCGCCACCGGGCAGTGGGCGTGCTGGATGAGCTGCTGGCTGACCGACCCGAGCAGCATCCCCGCCAGGCCGCCCCGGCCCCGGCTGCCGACCACGACCAGGGCCGCGTTGCGGCTGGCGTCGACCAGCAGCGACGCCGGACTGCCCTCGGCCACCTCGACGGTGACCGCCACGTCGGGGAACGTCCGGCTCCAGCGGGCGACCTGCTCGTCCAGCTCGGCCCGGTCGGCCGCCGTGGCCTCCCGCGCCTCGGGACCCGCCGGCGGACGCTGGCCGGTGGGCGGGTGCCAGGCCCGCACCACGTGCAGCGGCACCCGGCGGGCCGCGGCCTGCTCGAAGGCGAAGCCGAGCGCGAGCAGCGAGCATTCGGAGCCGTCCACGCCGGCCGCGACGTGACCGGCCCGCCCGCCGGCGGCGGCCTCGCCGCGGACCACCACGACCGGGCAGTGCGCGTGGGCGGTCACCGCGACAGCGGTGGAGCCGACGAGCAGCCCGCCGAAGCCGCCGTGCCCGCGGGTACCCAGCACCAGCAGGCCGGCCTGCGCCGAGCGCTCCTGGAGCACCAACGCGGGCGGCCCGTCGAACACCTCGCCGGTGACGGTCAGCTCCGGGTGCGCGGCGGCGGCGTCGGCCGCGGCCTTGCTCACCAGTTCCTCGACCTGGCGGCGGGCCGTCTCGTCCGGCCAGATGCCCGGGGCGACGCCCGGCCCGACCCAGCTCGCCACGGTCAACCACTCGAAGACGTACGCCAGCCGGACCGGCCGGCCGCTGCGACCGGCCTCCTCCAGCGCCCACTCCAGGGCGACGGAGGCGTCCGTGGAGCCGTCGTAGCCGACCAGGATCTCGTTGTTGCCCATCGAAACCTCCTCGTTCGTGACTGCGGGGCTCGCAGGCTCACTCCTCGCGCTCACTGGTCACCGCGCAGTTCGGGGTCCGTCTCGCGGACCCAACGCCACTCCGCGACGCGGGGGTCGTCCTCGCCGTGCTCGCGGGTGTGGTCCCGGCAGGACTGCCGCGCGTCGACCATCTCCTGCCGCAGGTGGGCGGCGCGGGCGGCCAGCCCGGGCACCCGGTCGATCACGTCGATGACCAGGTGGAAGCGGTCCAGGTCGTTGAGCATCACCATGTCGAACGGCGTGGTGGTGGTGCCCTCCTCCTTGTAGCCGCGCACGTGCAGGTTGGCGTGGTTGGTCCGCCGGTAGGTCAGCCGGTGGATCAGCCACGGGTAGCCGTGGTAGGCGAAGATGACCTGCTTGTCCTGCGTGAAGATGGTGTCGAACTCCTTGTCCGACAGGCCGTGCGGGTGCTCGGTCGGCGGCTGGAGGCGCATCAGGTCGACCACGTTGACGACCCGCACCTTCAGCTCCGGCAGGTGCTTGTGCAGCAGGTCCGCCGCGGCCAGCGTCTCCAGCGTCGGCACGTCGCCGGCGCAGGCGAGCACCACGTCGGGCTCGCTGCCCGCGTCCGTGCTGGCCCAGTCCCAGATGCCGATGCCGCGCCGGCAGTGCTGGACCGCCTCGTCCATCGACAGCCAGTTCGGCGCCGGCTGCTTGCCGGCCACCACCACGTTGATGTAGTGCCGGCTGCGCAGGCAGTGGTCCATGGTGGAGAGCAGGGTGTTCGCGTCCGGCGGCAGGTAGACCCGCACGACCTCGGCCTTCTTGTTCATCACGTGGTCGATGAAGCCCGGGTCCTGGTGGGAGAAGCCGTTGTGGTCCTGCCGCCACACGTGGCTGGAGAGCAGGTAGTTCAGCGAGGCCACCGGCTTGCGCCACGGGATGCCCCGGGTCACCTTCAGCCACTTGGCGTGCTGGTTGACCATCGAGTCGACGATGTGGATGAACGCCTCGTAGCTGGTGAAGATGCCGTGCCGGCCGGTGAGCAGGTAGCCCTCCAGCCAGCCCTGGCAGAGGTGCTCGGAGAGGACCTCCATCACCCGCCCGTCGGGCGAGAGGTGCTCGTCGCCGGGGACCGTCCCGGCCACCCAGGCCCGGTCGGTGACCTCGAACGCCGCGCCGAGTCGGTTCGAGGCGACCTCGTCGGGGCCGAAGAGGCGGAACGTCTGCGGGTTGGCGGTGATCACGTCGCGTACCCACGGGCCGAGCGCGCCGGTCGCGCCGGCCACGGTCTCGCCGGGCCGCCGCACGTCGACGGCGTAGTCGCGGAAGTCCGGCAGCGCCAGGTCGCGCAGCACCAGCCCGCCGTTGCTGACCGGGTTGGCGCTCATCCGGCGGTCGCCCCTCGGCGGCAGCTCCGCCAGCTCGGCGACCGGCGCGCCGGTGGCGTCGAAGAGCTCCTCCGGCCGGTAGCTGCGCAGCCAGCGCTCCAGCTCGGCCAGGTGCTCCGGGTTCTTGCGTACCTCGGACAGGGGCACCTGGTGCGCGCGGTAGGTGCCCTCGACCTGCTTGCCGTCGACGTCGCGCGGCCCCGTCCAGCCCTTCGGCGTACGCAGGACGATCATCGGCCAGCGGGGGCGCTCGACGGTGCCGCCGGAGCGGGCCCGCCGCTGGATGGCGGCGATCTCGTCCAACGCCCGGTCCAGCGTGGCGGCGAGCGTCTGGTGCACGGTGGCCGGGTCGTCGCCCTCCACCACGTACGGCTGGTAGCCGAAGCCGCGCATCATGTCGAGCAGGTCGTCGGCGGGGATCCGGTCCAGCACGGTCGGGTTGGCGATCTTGTAGCCGTTGAGGTGCAGGATGGGCAGCACCGCCCCGTCGCGGGCCGGGTTGAGGAAGACGTTGGACAGCCAGCTCCCGGCGAGCGGGCCGGTCTCCGCCTCCCCGTCGCCGATGACGCAGGCGACCAGCAGATCGGGGTTGTCGAACGCCGCGCCGTAGGCGTGGCTCAGCGCGTACCCAAGCTCGCCGCCCTCGTGGATCGAGCCCGGCACCTCCGCCGCCACGTGGCTGGGGATGCCGCCGGGGAAGGAGAACTGGCGGAACAACCTGGCCATGCCGGCCTCGTCGCGGCCGATGTGGTGGTAGAGCTCGCTCCAGGTGCCCTCCAGCCAGGTGTTCGCCACGATCGCCGGGCCACCGTGGCCCGGGCCGGTGACGAACAGGGCCGACAGGTCGCGGGCGACGATCACCCGGTTGAGGTGGGCGTAGAGCAGGTTCAGGCCGGGGCTGGTGCCCCAGTGGCCGAGCAGTCGGGGTTTGACGTGCTCGGGCGCCAGCGGCTCACGCAGCAGCGGGTTGTCGAGCAGGTAGATCTGCCCGACGGTCAGGTAGTTGGCCGCCCGCCAGTAGGCGTCGAGCCGGCGCAGCTCGTCTTCGGTCAGGGGGCTGTGCAGGTCGAGAGCGGTGTCCATACTGCATGAGCCTCTCGCGGGTAGGGGAATCCTGCATCCTCGGAGCGCGGATTCGTCCGGGCCGATCTCAGCTTCCCCGGTCGACGCCGATGTCGATCAGGGCCGTTGGTCCTGCGCCGGGCGGGCGTTACGCCCCGTCCGTCGACATCCCCGTCCGTCCGCGCACCACGATCACCGGCGCGGGGGAGTGGTAGAGCAGCGCCTGGCTCACCGCGCCGAGCATGCCGCGCCACGGCTCGTCGCCCCGGGCGGCGACGAGCGCCACCTGCGCCGAGCGGGACTGCTCCACCAGGACGTTGCCGGGATCGCCGCGGATCGTGTGACACTCGGCCGCGACGGAGGGGAAGCGGTCCGCGTACGGCGCCACCAGCCCGCCGAGCAGGTCGGGATCCTCGGTGGCCTCCTCCGGCTCGACGACCCGCACGGCGAGCAGCCGCGCCCCCCGCCCGGCCGCGCACTCGAACGCCCACTCCAGCGCGCCCCGGGAGCTGTCGGAGCCGTCGACGCCGACCAGCACGGGGCCGGGGGGCGGCGGCTCCCGGCGGGCCACCAGCACCGGGCACCCGGCCCGGGCGGCGATCTGCACCGCCGCCGCGTCGGCCGGCACGCAGTCCGCGCAGGTCGCCATGCCGGCGTCGCCGATGGCGAGCAGGAAGGCCGACTCCGACCGGCGGAGAAGGGTGGGCACGGGGGCGCCCTCGATGATCTCCGCGCTGACGGGCAGGGCCGGCTCGACCTCGTTGGCGACCCCGGTGGCTCGCGAGATCAACTCTTCGGCCTCGGCGCGTGGACCGGCGATCGACGGCGCCTCCAGAGCCGCCGTCCAGTTGAAGGCGTGCAGCAGGCACAACGGCCGGCCGTACGCGGCGGCCTCCTGCGCGGCCAGCCGCACCACCGGCAGGTTGCGCTCCGAGCCGAGCCCGACCAGCACCGCCGCGTCGGTGGCTTCGGCCATCCGACATCACCTCCGCAGGCGTCGCGCCCGGCCCTCGTGTCGAGGCTAGTCCGGCCGGTGGGGTGGTGGGGCGGGATCGGGCCCGGTGTGCCGGTCTGGGTTGCTGCGCTTGCCGGGGTGGTGGGGCGGGATCGGGCCCGGTGTGCCGGTCTGGGTTGCTGTGCTTGCCGGGGTGGGCCTGGGGCCGGTGCGGTCCGCTGGGTGGGCCTGGGTTGCGGTGCGTCGTGGTGGGGGTGTGGGCTCGGCTCTGGGCGGTCGCGGTCGCTTGCGGTGCGTCGTGGTGCGGGCCAGACCCCGTCGCCGGAGCGGTGCCTGGGGAGATCTTGGTGAGAAATGGCCCCTGGAGGGGCGCTTTTCTGCCAAGATCTCGTGCGCTCACCGGGCCTGCGAGGTCATCGGTCCGGTGGACGGCGTCATCGGGTGAGGCACGCTGCCCCAATAGGTGGGGCAGCTCGACAGCGCCCCGCAGGTGTCCGTCCCTCGCGCATGGGGCGGATCGCCCACGGCATCAGCTCCGCGACGCCCCGCAGGGTCCACCTCCGCGCAGAGGTGATTCGTTTGCGACATCAGCCCCACAGGGTGACGGGCCGTGCCCCCCGGCGGCGGCATGTGCGGGGTGCGTGATGTCGGCGCGTCGGATTTGTGTCCGGTGTCCGGTTCGAGGGTGTGACCGGGGGCATCGTGGGCGCGGAATCGTGGGCGGGCCGGGGTCGTTACACCATGCGTACGGCCGAGTAAGGGCACGTCACCGCCTGCG
>NZ_JBSGDY010000079.1:0-26917 GCF_053602615.1 Micromonospora sp. NPDC004336 | reverse complement strand
GGCTCACCTACCGGTGAGCCCGACCCGGGCCGTTCTGTGAGGGAGTGTTACAACATTCCCTCGCCACGTCCGTCATCCCCGTGTCGGCCGTCCGACGCGCCCCCTGTCTGGAGGACCACCCCATGGGCCGTTATCTGTTGAGACGGCTGCTCCAACTCATCCCGGTCTTCATCGGAACGACGTTCCTGATCTACTGGCTGGTCTGGTCGGTGCCCGGTGACCCGTTCGCCGGCAAGTGCGGCGAACGCCCCTGCCCCGACAGCTACGTCAACATGATGACCGAGAAGTTCAAGCTGGATCAGTCGATCTGGGTGCAGTACGGGAACTACATGCAGAACCTGTTCCAGGGCGACTTCGGGCAGACGTTCGGCGGCCGAGAGATCGGCGACATCATCGCCACGTCGTACCCGAACACCCTGAAGCTGGCCCTGGTCGCTCTCGCCATCGAGGCGTTGATCGGCCTCACCGCGGGTGTGCTGACCGGCCTGCGCCGTAACGGCTTCCTGGACAACCTGGTCCTGGTCTCCAGCCTCTTCCTGATCGCGCTGCCGATCTTCGTCATCGGCTTCGTGCTGCAGTGGGTGCTCGGCGTGCAGTGGGGGGTCATCAAGCCCACCGTCTCCAACGAGATGCGCATCTCCGAGCTGATCGTCCCCGGCTTCGTGCTCGGTAGCGCCTCGATGGCGTACATCGCCCGGGTGGCCCGGACGAGCATCGCCGAGAACCGTCGTGCCGACTACGTCCGCACCGCGATCGCCAAGGGCCTGCCGATGCGCCGGGTGGTCGGGGTGCACCTGCTGCGCAACTCGCTCATCCCGGTGGTGACGCTGCTCGGCACCGACCTCGGCGCCCTGATGGGCGGCGCGATCGTGACCGAGGGCATCTTCCAGATCAACGGAATCGGCCGCCAGGTCTTCCGCGCGATCGTCACCAAGGAGAGCGCTACCGTTGTCTCCATCGTGGTGGTCCTGGTGCTCGTCTACCTGGTGATGAACCTGTTGGTCGACCTGCTCTACGCCGCCTTGGACCCGAGGATCCGCTATGAGTGAGCGCAGCGAACGAATCGTCATTGCAGCGTCCGTGGGCACCCGTGCCCGCGCCGAGCGGAGCGAGGTACGGGCATGAGCGACCCGAGTGCCGCGTCGATCGTCACCACACCGCCTGCCCAGCAGCCGACCGAGATCGGCGCTCCCACGAACGCGGGGCTGCCCGAGAACGCCCGCCGGGAGAAGCCGCGCGGCCTGCTCGGTGACGCCTGGCTCATCCTGCGCCGCAAGCCGCTGTTCTGGATCTCCGCGGCGTTCATCGCCGTCTTCCTGCTGATGACCGCCTTCCCGTCGCTGTTCAGCTCCGGGGACCCGGAGAACGGCGAACTGAGCCGGAGCCTGGTCGGCCCGTCGTCGGAGGCCTGGTTCGGCTACGACTTCCAGGGCCGCGACGTCTACGCCCGGGTGATCTACGGCGCCCGCGCCTCGATCGTGGTCTCCGTCCTCTCCGTGCTCGGCGTGCTGTTCATCGGCGGCGCGATGGGCATCATCGCCGGCTACCGCGGCGGCTGGGTCGACGCCGTGCTCTCCCGGATCGCCGACGTCTTCTTCGGCCTGCCGTTCGTGCTGGGCGCCATCGTCATCCTGACCACCTTCAACGGGTCGGGCACGAGCAACAGCAAGACCGAGATCATGGCCCTGGTGAGCATGTCGCTGATCGTGCTGGGCTGGCCGGTCGTGATGCGGCTGATGCGCTCCTCGGTGCTGGCCACCAAGGAGGCGGACTACATCGTCGCCGCCCGCGCGCTGGGCGCCGGCACCGGCCGGATCATCCTCAAGCACCTGCTGCCGAACTGCCTCGCGCCGCTGCTGGTCTACGGGACGATCCTGGTCGGCTCCTTCATCGGCGCCGAGGCGACGCTGTCGTTCCTGGGCGTCGGCCTGAAGAGCCCGGTGGTCTCCTGGGGCATCATGATCAACGAGGCGCAGGCCCTCATCCGCGTCGCGCCGTACCTGCTCTTCTTCCCGGCAGCCTTCCTCGTCACCGCCGTGCTGAGCTTCGTGATGCTCGGTGAGACGGTCCGCGAGGCCCTCGATCCGAAACTCCGCTAGGGGCGATTCAGTTGTCCGACATTCTCGTGTCCGAGCAGTCCGCAGCGGGTACCTCCGGTCGCCCCTCCGGTCGGCTGCTCGAGGTCGAAGACCTTCGAGTGGAGTTCCGCACCCGGGACGGCGTCGCGAAGGTCATCAACGGGGTCACGTACCACGTCGACGCGGGGGAGACCCTCGCCGTGCTCGGCGAGTCCGGCTCCGGTAAGAGCGTCACCGCCCAGACCATCATGGGCATCCTCGACACGCCGCCCGGCTTCGTCACCGGCGGCGAGGTCCGCTTCCACGGCAAGGACATGCTCAAGATGTCCTTCGAGGAGCGGCGCCGCATCCGCGGCGAGGGCATTGCCATGATCTTCCAGGACGCGCTCTCGGCGCTCAACCCGGTTTTCACCGTCGGGTTCCAGATCGCCGAGCAGTACCGGGTGCGGCGCGGGATGAGCCGCGCCGACGCCAAGAAGCGCGCGATCGAGATGCTCGACCAGGTCAAGATCCCGAACGCCAAGGGCCGGTTCAGCAGCTATCCGCACCAGTTCTCCGGCGGCATGCGGCAGCGCGCCATGATCGCGATGTCGCTGGCGCTGGACCCGGAGGTGCTGATCGCCGACGAGCCGACCACCGCCCTGGACGTGACGGTGCAGGCCCAGATCATGGACCTGCTCGCCGAGCTGCAGCGCGAGCGGCAGATGGGCCTGATCCTGATCACCCACGACCTCGGCGTGGTCGCCGACGTCGCGGACCGGATCGCGGTCATGTACGCGGGCCGGATCGTCGAGGAAGCCAACGTGTACGACCTGTACGCCAAGCCGGCGCACCCGTACACCATCGGCCTGATCAACTCGATCCCCCGACTCGACGAGAAGGGGCAGGAGCTCCGGACCATCAAGGGCCTCCCGCCGAACCTGATGAACATCCCGCCGGGCTGCCCCTTCAACCCGCGCTGCCCCATGGCGCAGCCGGTCTGTCGGGAGAAGGTCCCGCCGCTGCTGCAGGTGGGTGCCGGCCGGGCCAGCGCCTGCCACTTCGCCGAGGAGCTGGTGAACCGTGACTGAGAACATCCTCGAGGTGCGTGACCTGGTCAAGCACTACCCGGTGACCCGGGGCGTGGTGTTCAAGAAGACCATCGGCCACGTCAAGGCGGTCGACGGGGTCTCCTTCGACCTCAAGGCCGGCGAGACCCTGGGCGTGGTCGGCGAGTCCGGCTGCGGCAAGTCCACCCTGGCCCGGGTCCTGATGAACCTGGAGCGGCCGACCTCCGGCAGCGTCCTCTACAAGGGCCAGGACATCTCCAAGCTCTCCGGCGGTGCGCTGCGGCGCCTGCGCCGGCAGATCCAGCTGGTGATGCAGGACCCGTACACCTCGCTGAACCCGCGGATGACGGTCGGCGACCTGATCGGCGAGCCGTTCGAGATCCACCCGGAGGTGGCGCCGAAGGGCAGCCGCCGGGGCAAGGTCAAGGAGCTCCTCGACCTCGTCGGCCTCAACCCGGAGCACATCAACCGGTACCCGCACCAGTTCTCCGGCGGTCAGCGCCAGCGCATCGGCATCGCGCGGGCGCTCGCCCTGCGGCCCGAGATCATCATCTGCGACGAGCCGGTGTCGGCGCTGGACGTGTCGATCCAGGCGCAGGTGATGAACCTGCTGGAGAAGCTCCAGGGCGAGTTCGGCCTGTCGTACGTGTTCATCGCCCACGACCTGTCGGTGGTCCGGCACCTGTCGGACCGGGTCGCGGTGATGTACCTCGGCAAGATCGCGGAGATCGGCACCGAGGACGAGATCTACGAGCGGCCGACCCACCCGTACACCCAGGCGCTGCTGTCGGCGGTGCCGGTGCCGGACCCGACCGTCCGGGAGCACAAGGCGATCATCCGCCTCACCGGTGACGTACCGTCGCCGGTCAGCCCGCCCTCGGGCTGCCGGTTCCGCACCCGCTGCTGGAAGGCGCAGGACGTCTGCGCCGAGCAGGTCCCGCTGCTGGAGATCCGGCCGGGCTCGGACCACCCGAGCGCCTGCCACTTCGCCGAGAAGCGGGAGATCGTGCACACGCACGAGGCGTGACACCCACGGGACCGCCTGCCGACGTCATCGCGACGACGGCAGGCGGTTCCGTCGTTTCCGGGCCCGCGCGGCCCGCCGGCGGTGCGGGGACGCCCGGCGTACGCCTCACAGGGGGCCGCGGCCGGCGCGCAGCAGCAGCAGCGCGAGCTGCGTACCGTCGGCGCCGAGGGCGGCCCGAAAGCGCTCCAGGATCTCCCGTTCCCGGGCGAGCACCAGCCGGGTGCCACCGGACGCCATCCGGGTCGCCCCGACCTCCTGGGAGAGGCGGGCCCGCTCCTGCCACAGCTCGACAAGCGCCCGATCGATCTCGTCGATCCGCTCCCGGATCTCCACGATCCGGGCGGCCGCTGCCGGTTCCGCGGTGCCGGTGCGCGTCTCCGGCTTCCCGTCGCCGGCCGGCGCGTCGACCGGGCCGCCCGCCTCCGGGCCGCCCGCCTCCGGGCCGCCCGCCTCCGGCCCGGGCCAGTCCGGCTCGGGCCGGGTCAGGCTGCCGTTGGACTCCACCACGTCTGTCATCATCGGGTACCCCTCGCCGTCTGGTGCCCGGTGCCCGGATCCCGAGACGGAAAAGCCCCGGGCTCCAGGAGCCCGGGGCTTTTCGTAGGTCTGTGTGCTCAGGCGCGACCTACGGCTGCCGGACTCCCGGTGCCGTAGTAAAAGTAGAAGCGCTGACCGAACACGCCGTCGAGTATGCCGACCCGCACCTCCCCAGCGCAAGGATTCCCCCAAACCCGTGCCCGAACACACCACCTCGCCCCCGCCCTGCCCTCGCCTCCGCGATCTTGCACTTTCTGCCCCGGCATATTGGACAGCTGTGACGAAACGGGGGCAGGAACTGCAAGATCGCGGGGGCGAGGGCGGGCGCCCGGCGGAGGGCGGGACCCGGTGCCGTCCGGGGGCCGCTTTCCGCGGCGGGCGCCGGGTCGGCGACGGCTCGGTCGCACCCGGGGCCACGCGGCGGGGAAGTGTCCGCCCGGCGGCATAGACTCGCCGTGCGATGCATCCTCTCTTCGACATCCCCGTGTCCCCGCCCGCGCCGGCGCCTGCCCCGACCCCGCCGCACCGGCCGGGGTCGGCCGCTCGCCGCCTCGACCCGCAGGCCCTGGTCGAGGGCCTGAACGGGCCGCAGCGCGACGCCGTGACCCACGCCGGCTCGCCGCTGCTGATCGTGGCCGGCGCCGGCTCGGGCAAGACCCGCGTCCTCACCCACCGGATCGCCTACCTGCTGGCCGCCCGGGACGTCCACCCTGGCGAGATCATCGCGATCACCTTCACCAACAAGGCCGCCGGGGAGATGAAGGAGCGCGTCGCCCACCTGGTGGGTCCGCGCGCCCGGCTGATGTGGGTGTCGACGTTCCACTCCGCGTGCGTGCGCATCCTGCGCGCCGAGCACGAGCACGCCGGGCTGAAGTCGACCTTCTCGATCTACGACGCGGACGACTCCCGCCGGCTGATGCAGATGGTCGCCCGGGAGCTCGACCTCGACCCCAAGCGCTACCCGGCGCGCGGGCTGGCCGCCCAGGTCTCCAACCTGAAGAACGAGCTGGTCGACCCGGAGGAGTTCGCCGGCCGGGCCAAGGGCCCCAACGAGCGGGCGCTGGCGGAGGCCTACACGCTCTACCAGCGGCGGCTGCGCGAGGCGCACGCGCTCGACTTCGACGACCTGATCATGACGACGGTGCACCTGTTCCAGTCGCACCCGCACGTCGCGGAGAGCTACCGCCGCCGGTTCCGGCACGTGCTGGTCGACGAATACCAGGACACCAACCACGCCCAGTATGTGCTGATCAAGGAGCTGGTCTCCGGCACCGAGGGGATCGAGCCGGCGGAGCTGTGCGTCGTCGGCGACGCCGATCAGTCGATCTACGCGTTCCGCGGCGCCACGATCCGCAACATCCTGGAGTTCGAGCGGGACTTCAGCGACGCGCGGACGATCCTGCTGGAGCAGAACTACCGCTCCACCCAGACGATCCTGAACGCGGCCAACGCGGTGATCGACCGGAACACCTCGCGCAAGCCGAAGCGGTTGTGGAGCGAGGCGGGCGCCGGCGAGCAGATCGTCGGCTACGTGGCCGACACCGAGCACGCCGAGGCCGACTGGGTGGCCCGCGAGATCGACCGGCTGGTCGACGCCGGCGACACCCGCCCCGGCGACGTGGCGGTCTTCTACCGCACCAACGCGATGTCCCGCGTCTTCGAGGAGGTGTTCATCCGGGTCGGCCTGCCCTACAAGGTGGTCGGCGGGGTGCGCTTCTACGAGCGCAAGGAGGTCCGCGACGCGTTGGCCTACCTGCGCGCGGTGGTCAACGACGACGACACGGTCAGCCTGCGCCGGATCCTCAACACGCCTCGCCGGGGCATCGGCGACCGCGCCGAGGCGTGCGTGGAGGCGCTGTCCAGCCGGGACCGGATCTCCTTCGGCGCGGCGCTGCGGCGGGCGAAGGACGCCCCGGGCATCTCCACCCGGGCGGCCAACGGCATCGCCGACTTCGTCGCGCTGCTCGACGGCGCCCGCGAGTTGGCAGAGACCGGCACCCCGGAGGAGGTGCTGGAGGCGCTGCTGACCCGCTCGGGCTACCTCACCGAGCTGGAGGAGAGCCTCGACCCGCAGGACGCCGGTCGGGTCGACAACCTCCAGGAACTGGTCAGCGTCGCCCGGGAGTACACGGAGCGGATCGAGGCGACCGGGGAGGAGGGGGAGCGGGCCACCCTGGCCGGCTTCCTGGAGCAGGTCGCCCTGGTCGCCGACGCCGACCAGCTGCCGACCGACGACCCGGACCACCAGGGCGTGGTCACCCTGATGACGCTGCACACCGCCAAGGGGCTGGAGTTCCCGGTGGTCTTCCTCACCGGCCTGGAGGACGGCGTCTTCCCGCACCTGCGCTCGCTCGGCGACACCCGGGAGCTGGAGGAGGAGCGCCGGCTGGCCTACGTGGGCATCACCCGGGCCCGGCAGCGGCTCTACCTCTCCCGGGCGGTGACCCGCTCGGCGTGGGGGCAGCCGTCCTACAACCCGCCCTCGCGGTTCCTGGAGGAGCTGCCGCCGGAGCTGGTCCACTGGGAGCGCACCGAGGGGTCGTACACCTCGTGGGCCGGTGGGGGCGGCGGCGTCGGCGGCCGTGCGGACCGTGCGCCCGGCGGGCGTGGCACCTTCAACGGCGGCACGCCCAAGGCCGCGCAGCTTGCGAAGCGGCTCGGCGTCGACGCCAGCCGGCTGACCACGGCGAGCGAGCTGCCGCAGGGGCCGAAGGTGTCCGCCGGGGACCGGGTCAACCACCAGCGCTACGGGCTGGGCCGGGTGCTCGCGGTGGAGGGGCACGGCCCGAGCGCCCGGGCGCAGATCGACTTCGGCGACCAGACCATGTGGCTGGTGCTCCGGCACGCCCCGATCGACAAGCTCTGAGCCCCGGTCGTCTTCGCCCCCGGGGCCCCGCGACCGGCCGGGCCGCCCTGACCGGGGCGTCGGGGGCGTCCCGGCGGGCGTCCTGGCCGGGGTGTCGGGGGGCATCCGGGCGGGCGTCCTCGCCGGGGTGTCGGGGGCATCCCGGCGGCCGCCCTGGCCCGGGTGTCGGGGGCGTTCCGGCGGCCGTCCTGGCCGGGGCGTCGGGGGCGTTCCGGCCAGGACGGGGGCCGGAGAACGGCACGGCCCGGCCCGGCGGATGCGCCGGACCGGGCCGTTCGTCGTGCTACGCGCTCAGCAGGCCACGTCGACGCCCCGGGCGCGCAGGAACGGCGCCGGGTCGATCTGGTTCCACATCTGGCCCTGGTGGACCTCGAAGTGCAGGTGCGGGCCGGTGGAGTCGCCGGTGGAGCCCTCCAGGCCGATGGTCTCCCCGGCGCCCACCTTGTCGCCCACGCCCACCTTGGCGGTGCTCAGGTGGGCGTACTGGGTCAGGTAGCCGTTGCCGTGGTCGATGACGACGGAGATGCCGTACCCGTCGCCGACGTCGCCGGCCTTGGTGACCGTGCCGCCGAAGGCGGCGCGGACGGGGGTGCCGGCCGGCAGCGCGAAGTCGATGCCGGCGTGCAGGGTGCCCCAGCGCGGCCCGTAGCAGGAGGTGATCGCCGCGCCCTTCATCGGGATGACCCAGCTCGGCTTCGGCTTGCTGGTCTTCTTCGGCGTGGGCTTGGCGGTGGTGGCCTTCGGGCTGGGCTTCGCCGTCGGGCTGGCCTTCGTAGGGCTCGGCGTCGGGCTGGCGGCGGGGGTGACCGGGGCGGTCGACTCGCGGGCGGAACGGTCGGCGCGGTCCGCGGCCTCCGCGCGGGCCTGCGCGTCGAGGGAGACGGCGGCGGGGGTGGCGGGGTCGTCGCCGCCGGTGGCCGCGAAGGCGGCTCCGCCGAGGCCGAGCCCGGCCAGGGCCGCCGCGGCGATGATCACGCGGGTGCGGCCGCCGGCCGACCGCCGGTGCCGGGCCGGGGCGTCGGGGGTGTTCTCGTTCCGAATGTCTTCCTGCACGGCGGACCTTCACTGATCGAGGGGCACTTGACCTCGAAATACTGGTGTCGGCGCCGGCCGGAACGGGTATGGGGCCCGGTGCGGGGCGGGCTCGCGGCGGGCATCGCCGTCCGTTATCTCCTGCCCTGCGGCATTAAGCGGGATAAGTGATCATGGGCGGTGGTGGCGCCCGTCACAGTCGCGGTTGTGACCCAGCAGACTTTGCCTGTCGGCGGGCAACGAAAAACCGCCCGGATCGACAGATCCGGGCGGTCAGCGGTCGATGCGCAGCGTCAGGACGCGGCTACGTCGCTGTAGATTGCCTCGACTTGTAGCTTGATGTCCACTCCGCGCTCCTGGAGCCACGGCACCGGGTCGAGCGGCTCGCCCTTGACATGGACCTCCAGGTGGAGGTGGGAGCCGTAGGAGTGGCCGGTGTTGCCGACGAGGCCGAGCTGGTCGCCCGCCTTGACCTGCTGCCCCTCCTTCACGCTCAGGGCGGAGGAGTGGCCGTAGATCGCCTCGCTGCCGTCGGCGTGCTGGACGATGACCGTGTAGCCGTAGCCGCCGAACCAGCCGGCCTTGGTGACGGTGCCGGCGTGGATGGCGACGTAGGGCGTGCCCTCGGGGGCGACCAGGTCGACGCCGGTGTGCAGCTTGCCCCAGCGCATGCCGTAGGGCGAGTTGAACTCGTAGCCCTGGAGGGGGAGCAGCCACACCTCGCGCTCGGTGGCGGCCTCGGCGCCGGCGGCGCGGGTGCTGTCGCGGGAGGCGCGGTCGGCGGCGTCGGCGCGGGCCGCGGCGTCCTGGCTGAGGGTCGAGGCGGCCTTCAGCTCGTCGAGGACCGACGGGCTGACGCTCTTGGCGTCCGGCAGGGCGCCCGCGCCGATGGCGACGATGCCGGCACCGACGAACGCGGTGGTGACGACGGCCGCGTAGCGGCTGCGCGGGGGGGTGGGTACGCGGCGACGGCCGCGATATCGATCGGGCTCAGACGACAGGCGCTGGCGCACGCACACCCTCCGTTGTCGGGGATCCGATGCGGCTTCCCCGACGCCCGTGAAGCTCGGGTGAACGTCGGCTGGCCGCGTCGTCACCCGTCCGTGGACCTGATGACAACCGTGGACACGTTAGCCAACCACCAGGGGCGTTACAAGCCGAAGCGCCGAATTGCCGCCGCGTTCTGTCCCTTTGCGTCCGTGATTGTCATGGCTCGTACCCCTCGAACGGGGGCCCCGTAACTGCCCGTTCGTCGCGCAGCGTGACCGAATGGCGGAGGTGTCCGGCTTGACGGCGGTGATCATCTGCGGCAGGCGTAGCCTCTGCGGCGCCGTGCCTCCCGGCGGCGGGCCGGCCGGCCCGCGTGAGCTTCGCCGCCCGGATTTCCCGGGCCGGGCGGGGCGGGTTACCGTTCGTTCAGGTGAAGCCGCGGAGCCGGTGAAAGGGATGCGCAGATGAGCTCTCGTGTTCGGGTCGTCGTCGCCAAGCCGGGCCTTGACGGCCACGACCGTGGCGCCAAGGTCGTCGCGCGTGCCCTCCGGGACGCCGGTATGGAGGTCATCTACACCGGCCTGCACCAGACCCCGGAGCAGATCGTGGAGACCGCGATCCAGGAGGACGCCGACGCGGTCGGGCTGTCCGTGCTGTCCGGGGCCCACATGACGCTGTTCCGGCGGGTGGTGGAGCTGCTCGGCGAGCGGGACGCCCGCGACATCGTCGTCTTCGGCGGCGGCATCATCCCCGACGCCGACATCCCCGAGCTCCAGCAGCTCGGCGTCGCCAAGATCTTCACGCCGGGCGCCACCACCGCGTCGATCGTGGAGTGGGTGCGGGAGAACGTCGCCCAGCCGGTCGCCTGACCCGCCGCCGTGCCCGGCGGCCGTTCCCGGGCACGGGGGAGGGGCCGGACGCACCCCTCACACGTCCGGCCCCTCTATGCACGATGCCCCGCCGCCACCCCTCGACCGACAGGGCATCGGCCGTCTCCCGTCGTCGCGCTGCATCAGCGCTCCGACACCTGACTCAACGACGCCCTCATCCGGGGGTTACGCGGCCCGGCCAACATCGCCCGGACGGCTGACGTCGGGGCCGAAGTCGCGGAAAGGCCGCGCGACGCCGACGGTTGTGCATTACCGCACACCCCGCACCCGCTCGGTTGCCGCCGGTGTCCACCTCGCTAGGCTGCGCCCAATGGCCTGTTTCAACTGATGACAGGCGTCAAACTGTTTTCCATAACGCTGGTGGCGGCGCGACGGCGCGCCGCGGAGACGGGACGGGACGCGCAAACGTGGACCTGTACGAGTACCAGGGGCGGGACCTGTTCGAGCGGCACGGCTTGCCCGTGCTCGCCGGCGGCGTCGCCACGACCCCGGAGGAGGCCCGCGCGATCGCCGAACGCCTCGGCGGTCGGGTGGTCGTCAAGGCGCAGGTGAAGGTCGGCGGCCGGGGCAAGGCCGGCGGCGTCAAGCTGGCCGAGGGCGCGGAGGAGACGGTGGCCCGCGCCACCGACATCCTCGGCATGGACATCAAGGGTCACACCGTCCACAAGGTCATGATCACGGTGACCGCGGACGTGGCCGAGGAGTACTACTTCTCCTACCTGCTCGACCGGGCCAACCGCACCTTCCTCTGCATCGCAAGCGTCGCCGGCGGCATGGACATCGAGCAGGTCGCCGCCGACACCCCGGAGAAGGTCGTCAAGGCTCCGATCGACGCCAACACCGGCGTCGACGAGGCGAAGGCGCGCGAGATCGTCGCCGCCGCCGGCTTCCCGGCCGAGGTCGCCGACCAGGTCGTCGAGGTCGCGGTGGGCCTGTGGAAGGCCTTCGTCGCCGAGGACGCGACGCTGGTCGAGGTGAACCCGCTGGCCAAGACGGGCGAGGGCAAGCTGCTGCTGCTCGACGCCAAGATCACCCTGGACGAGAACGCCGCGTTCCGGCACCCGGACCACGAGGCGCTGGTCGACCAGGCCGCGGTGGACCCGCTGGAGCAGGCCGCCAAGGAGAAGGACCTCAACTACGTCAAGCTCGACGGCGAGGTCGGCATCATCGGCAACGGCGCCGGCCTGGTCATGTCGACCCTCGACGTGGTCGCGTACGCCGGTGAGCGGCACGGCGGCGTCAAGCCGGCCAACTTCCTCGACATCGGCGGCGGCGCGAGCGCCGCGGTGATGGCGAACGGGCTGGAGATTGTCCTGTCCGACCCGTCGGTGAAGAGCGTCTTCGTCAACGTCTTCGGCGGCATCACCGCCTGCGACGAGGTCGCCAACGGCATCGTGCAGGCGCTGGCCCTGCTCGAGCAGCGCGGCGAGCAGGTCACCAAGCCGCTGGTCGTCCGCCTCGACGGCAACAACGCCGAGGCCGGCCGGGCGATCCTGGACGGCGCGAACAACCCGCTGGTGCAGCGGGTCGACACGATGGACGGCGCGGCCGAGCGGGCCGCCGAGCTGGCGGCTGCGGGGGTCTGACAATGGCTATCTGGCTGACCAAGGACTCGAAGGTCATCGTTCAGGGGATGACCGGTTCCGAGGGTTCCAAGCACACCCGGCGGATGCTCGCCGCGGGCACCAACGTCGTCGGCGGCGTCAACCCGCGCAAGGCGGGTCAGACGGTCGACTTCGACGGCACCGAGCTGCCGGTCTTCGCCAGCGTCGCCGACGCGATGGCGCAGACCGGTGCGGACGTGACCGTGATCTTCGTGCCGCCGCAGTTCACCAAGGGCGCGGTCGTCGAGGCGATCGACGCCGGGATCGACCTGGCCGTCGTGATCACCGAGGGCGTGCCGGTGCACGACACCGCCGCGTTCTGGGCGTACAACGTCGCCAAGGGGGAGCGCACCCGGATCATCGGGCCGAACTGCCCGGGCATCGCCTCGCCGGGCGCCTCCAACGCCGGCATCATCCCGGCCGACATCACCGGCACCGGCCGCATCGGCCTGGTCAGCAAGAGCGGCACGCTGACCTACCAGATGATGTACGAGCTGCGCGACATCGGCTTCTCGACCTGCGTCGGCATCGGCGGTGACCCGATCATCGGCACCACCCACATCGACGCGCTCGCCGCGTTCGAGGCCGACCCGGACACCGACGCGATCGTGATGATCGGCGAGATCGGCGGCGACGCCGAGGAGCGGGCCGCCGAGTTCATCAAGGCGAACGTGACCAAGCCGGTGGTCGGCTACATCGCCGGCTTCACCGCGCCCCCCGGCAAGACCATGGGCCACGCCGGCGCGATCATCTCGGGCTCGGCGGGCACCGCCGACGCCAAGAAGGCGGCGCTGGAGGCGGTCGGCGTCAAGGTCGGCAAGACCCCGACCGAGACCGCCAAACTCATGCGGGAGATCATGTCCGCGGGCTGACAGCCGCTGGCGTACGACCGGAGGGCCGACCGTTCGCGGTCGGCCCTCCGTCGTCGAGGCCCGGCGGCCCTCCGCCGTGGTGGCGCGGCGGCCCCGGTCGTCGTGGCGCGGGCGACCTCAGTCGTTGTAGACCGGGTAGTTGCCGCCGGCCCAGAGCACCCCGCTGCCGATGATGTTGAGCACGCCGAACACGATCGCCAGCCAGCCGAGCACCGGCGACTTGCCGAAGCGCTTGGCGTCCCGGATCGACAGGTAGCCGAAGACGATCCCCAGGATGCCGCAGCAGAGCAGGCCGAGGACGATGCCGAGCACCCCCCACAGCGTCGTGCGGTCCTGGCCGGCCGCGGGTGGTGGCGGCGGTGGCGGTGGGTACGGAGCGTTCACGGCTTCCCTCCGGGCGTCGGCGCCGCGACTTCGGTCGCGTCCCTGCGCCGAGGCTAGACCGGATCGAGGGCGGAAGACGGTGGATCACGGAACTCGCCGCCGCTGCAGGGCGGTATCGGACTGCCGCCGGACGCGCGGCGTGCCAGAGTAGACGCGATGTCCTCCGTCACCCCTGATCAGCCGAGCCGTCCCGGCGTCGAGCCCGGCCCCGACTCCCGGCCGGACGCGCCCGCCGGGCGGGGCCGGCGGGTGCCCGCACAGCGCGGCGGTGAGCCGCCCCGCAGCCGCGCCCCGCTCGTCGTCGCCGCCGGGGTCGCCGCCGGGTGGGCGGCGCTCACCTCGTGGCTGCCGGTCGTGGTCGTGCTCTGGCTGTTCCAGCTCAGCGAGGACGCCGCCTCCGTGCCGGGCGCGCTGCGCGCCGGGCTGGCCGGCTGGCTGCTCGGGCACGGCGTCCCGCTGGAGACCGCCGCCGGCCCCCTCGGGCTGGCCCCGCTGGCGCTGACCGCACTGGTGATCTGGCGGCTGACCCGGGCGGGCGTGCACACCAGCCGGGCGATCGGCGCGCGCGGCGGGCGGTCGCCCCGGCAGGCGCTCGTCGCCGCCGGCGCGGTCGGCATCGCGTACGCGCTGCTCGCGACGCTCGCCGCGGTGCTGGCCGGCGCGGGCGGTCCGGGGGCGTCGCCGGTCCGCGCCGGGGCCACCTGCGCGGTGCTCGGCACGCTCGGCGCGCTGATCGGCGCGGCGCGCACCACCGGCGTCGCCGGGCTGCTCGCCGCGCGCTGCCCGGAGCCGCTGCGCGACGGGATCCGCACCGGGCTGGTCGCCGGCCTGCTGCTGCTCGCCGCCGGTGGCGGGGCGGCGGGGCTCGCCGTGGCCACCGGGGGCGGCGACGCCGCGGACCTGATCGGGGCCTACCGCACCGGGGTCGCCGGGCAGGCCGGGATCACCCTGGTCAGCCTCGCCTACGCGCCCAACGCCACCGTCTGGTCGACCAGCTACCTGCTCGGTCCGGGCTTCGCCGTCGGCACCGACACGGCGGTACGCACCAGCGAGGTCTCCGTCGGCGCGCTGCCGGCCGTGCCGCTGCTGGCGGGCCTGCCGCGCGGTCCGGTCGACGGGGTCGGCGCCGGCCTGCTCGCGGTGCCGGTCCTCGCCGGGATGGCCGCGGGCTGGCTGCTGGCCCGCCGGCTGCTCCGGCTCGCCGCCGACGACCGGGCCCCGCTGCGCTGGGGCCCGCTGCTCTGGCCGGCGGCGCTCGCCGGCCCGGTGGCCGGCCTGCTGCTGGGCGTCGCCGCCGCCGCCTCCGCCGGGCCGCTCGGCGGCGGCCGGCTCGCCGAGATGGGCCCCGTCGCGTGGCAGGTGGCCGGCGTGGCGACCGCCGTGATCGCGGCGGGCGCGCTGCTGGGCGCCGCCGCGACCCGGATGCTCGCCCGCCCCGCGCCCCGCTGACCTCGTCCGCGCGCCCTCGCCGTCGGCCGGGCTCGCCCGGCCGCTGACGCCGAAGGGGCGCCCCGGACGAGCCGGGACGCCCCTTCGCGCGCGATGCCGGTCAGGGCTGGTAGGCGATCCCGAAGATCAGCAGGACGATCTGGAGCAGGCCCAGCCCGGCGCCGATGCCGCCGCAGATCAGGCCGGCGAGGGCCTGACCCTGGTTGTCGGCCAGCCCCTGCGCTGCCTTCTGCCTGCCCATCCAGCCGGTCACCACCGCGCCGATGCCCAGCGGGATGCCGAGGTAGCAGCAGACCATCGGGATCGAGACGATACCGAGGATCATCGACACCAGGCCGAGGGTGTTCTGCTGCTGGCCGGGCCCCTTACCCGCGAACCCGGCGTTCGGGTACATCGGCGGCGGGTACGCCTGCTGCCCGTACGGGTCCTGGTACGGCTGCTGCCCGTACGGCTGGCCCGAGGTCGGCGGCTGGCCGTACGGCTGGCCCGAGGTCGGCGGCTGGCCGTAGGGCTGGCCCGAGGTGGGCGGCTGGCCGTAGGGCTGGCCGGAGGTCGGCTGGCCGTAGGGGTTCTGCGGGGCGGCGTACGGGTCGTTCGGCTGCCCGGAGGTGGGCTGCTGACCGTACGGCGCCGCCGGCGGCGGGGCGTACGGGTCGTAGTGCGGCTGCGCGGCCGGGTCCTGGTGCGGCTGCTGGCCGTAGGGATCCTGACCGGGGTAACCGGGCTGCATGCGAACTCCTCGTCAGTTCTGTCAGTAGGTGCTGGCCGAGTCGCCACCGACCATCCCGGCGAGGCCACCGAGCAGGCAGCACACCAGAACGATCACATACCAGCTGATGCCGACGATCAGCGCCCACTTGGACCACTTCTTCGACTCGGCGGCCGCGGCCTGGGCCCCGGCGTAGTCGCCCTGCTGGAGCAGCGGGTTCACCTTGGAGGCGTTGATGATGGCCGGGATCGCCAGCGGCCAGAAGAGGAAGATGGCGACGATCGACATTGTCATGTTGTTGTTGACAGCAGGCTGCTGCGGCTGGTATCCGGGCTGCATCTCGGCGTACTCCTCATTCCACTCGGCACCCCCGGGGCGCCGAATCACTGACGGGTGCGGGCCGGACTCGCTGCCGGTCCCGAGCGACCGGCAGCGTACCCGGTCCGCGCCCCTCGCGTCGTCGGTGAATGTCGCGCTGCCCAGCGAATGGACGCGCCGACCTGCCCGATAAGGTGGCCGGGTGACCGAGCCCGCGTCCGTCGCCCGCATCGTCGTCCTCGTCTCCGGCTCCGGAAGCA
Organism: Micromonospora sp. NPDC004336; assembly: GCF_053602615.1. Lineage (NCBI taxonomy): Bacteria > Bacillati > Actinomycetota > Actinomycetes > Micromonosporales > Micromonosporaceae > Micromonospora > Micromonospora sp. NPDC004336. The sequence goes on along the minus strand of NZ_JBSGDY010000079.1, from coordinate 10,852 downwards.
ACCTCCAGGCACTGCTCGACGCCTGCGCCGATCCCGCGTACGGCGCCCGGGTGGTCGCGGTCGGCGCCGACCGGGACGGCATCGCCGGGCTGGACCGGGCCGCCGCGGCGGGGGTGCCCACGTTCGTCGAGCGGGTTCCCGACCATCCCTCCCGGGAGGACTGGGACGCCGCGCTGACCGCCCGCGTCGCCGAGCACCGTCCCGACCTGGTCGTCTCCGCCGGTTTCCTCAAGCTGGTCGGCCCGCGCTTCCTGGCCGCCTTCGGCGACCGCTACCTGAACACGCACAACACGCTGCTGCCGGCGTTTCCCGGCATCCACGGCCCGCGCGACGCCCTCGCCTACGGCGTGAAGGTCACCGGGGCCACGCTCTTCTTCGTCGACGCCGGCATGGACACCGGCCCGATCGTCGCGCAGGTCGCCGTGCCGGTGCGTGACGACGACGACGTCGAGACGCTCACCGAGCGCATCAAGGAAGCCGAGCGGCGCCAGCTCGTCGAGCAGGTGGGCCGCCTGGTCCGCGAAGGTTGGACGATCACCGGAAGAAAGGTCACGGTCCCGTGAGTTCCACTCAGGACGAACGCCGCCCGATCAGGCGGGCGCTGGTCAGCGTCTACGACAAGACGGGCCTGGTCGAGCTGGCCCGGGCGCTGCACGCGGCCGGGGTGGAGATCGTCTCGACCGGCAGCACGGCGTCGACGATCGCCGGCGCCGGGGTGCCGGTGACTCCCGTGGAGGCGGTGACCGGCTTCCCGGAGATCCTCGACGGCCGCGTCAAGACGCTGCACCCGAAGGTGCACGGCGGGCTCCTCGCCGACCTGCGCAAGGATTCGCACGCCGCCCAGCTCGACGAGCACGGCATCGCGGGGATCGACCTGCTGGTGTCCAACCTCTACCCGTTCCAGGCCACCGTCGCCTCCGGCGCCGGCGTCGAGGAGTGCGTGGAGCAGATCGACATCGGTGGTCCGGCCATGGTCCGGGCCGCCGCCAAGAACCACGCCTCGGTCGCCGTGGTGACCGACCCGGCCGCGTACCCGGCCCTGCTCGCCGCGCTCGGCGAGGGCGGCTTCACCCTGGCCCAGCGCCGCGTGCTGGCGGCCCGCGCGTTCGCCGTCATCGCCGAGTACGACGTGGCGGTGGCCGAGTGGTGCGCCAGCACGCTGGCTCCCGAGCAGGACGGCTGGCCGGGCTTCGCCGGCCTGTCGCTGCGCCGGCAGGCGGTGCTGCGCTACGGCGAGAACCCGCACCAGGCGGCCGCGCTCTACGCCGACCCGTCCAGCCCGGCCGGGCTCGCCCAGGCCGAGCAGCTGCACGGCAAGGAGATGTCCTACAACAACTACGTCGACGCGGACGCCGCGTGGCGGGCGGCCAACGACTTCGCCGACCGGCCGGCGGTGGCGATCATCAAGCACGCCAACCCCTGCGGCATCGCGGTCGGCGCCGACGTGGCCGAGGCGCACCGCAAGGCCCACGCCTGCGACCCGGTCTCCGCGTACGGCGGGGTGATCGCCGTGAACCGCCCGGTGAGCGCGGAGATGGCCCGGCAGGTCGCGGAGATCTTCACCGAGGTGCTGGTGGCGCCCGGGTTCGACGAGGGCGCGGTGGAGGTCCTCCAGGGCAAGAAGAACATCCGGCTGCTGCGCGCGCCGGCCTTCGACCCGCTGCCGGCCGAGTGGCGGCAGGTCACCGGGGGCGTACTGGTGCAGATGGCCGACCGGATCGACGCGGACGGCGACGACCCGGCCAACTGGCGGCTGGCCACCGGCGAGGCGGCCGACGAGGAGACCCTGTGCGACCTGGCGTTCGCCTGGCGGGCCGTGCGCGCGGTGAAGAGCAACGCGATCCTGCTCGCGAAGGACGGCGTGACCGTCGGCGTCGGGATGGGGCAGGTCAACCGGGTCGACTCGGCCCAGCTCGCGGTCAGCCGGGCCGGGGCGGAACGCGCCCGCGGCTCGGTCTGCGCCTCGGACGCGTTCTTCCCGTTCGCCGACGGCCCCAAGATCCTCATCGACGCGGGGGTGCGTGCCATCGTCCAGCCGGGCGGCTCGATCCGCGACGAGGAAGTGATCGCCGCCTGCAAGGAGGCCGGCGTCACCATGTACCTGACCGCCACCCGCCACTTCTTCCACTAACCCCTGCCCTCCCCGCCCCCGCCCCCCCGCTCCCCGCCCCCGCCCCCGCCCCCGCCCCCGACGCGTCGTCGATCTTGCACTTTCTGCCCTCATATATCGGGGTCAAGCGGACAAACCGAGGGCCGAAAGTGCAAGATCGCGGGTGCGGGGTGCGGGGTGCGGGGTGCGGGGTGCGGGGTGCGGGGTGCGGGGTGCGGGGGTTAGGGGAGGGGGCGGAGTTCTGCGAAGTGGCAGGCCGAGGGGTGGGGGTCCGCGGCCCGGGGTACCGCGTGGGGCTCCTGGGTGGCGCAGACCTCCTGGGCCTTCCAGCAGCGGGTGCGGAAGTGGCAGCCGCTCGGCGGGTCGGCCGGGCTCGGCACGTCGCCGGTCAGCCGGATCATGGTGCGCCGGTCGCGGGCTTCCGGGTCCGGCACCGGCACCGCCGACAGCAGCGCCTGGGTGTACGGGTGGGTGGCCCGCTCGTAGATCTCGTCCTCGGTGCCGATCTCGACGATCTTGCCGAGGTACATCACCGCCACCCGGTCGGAGATGTGCCGGACCACGGACAGGTCGTGGGCGATGAAGATGTACGACAGGCCGAACTCGTCCTGGAGCTGCTCCAGCAGGTTGATCACCTGCGCCTGGATCGACACGTCGAGGGCGGAGACGGGCTCGTCGCAGACGATGATCTCGGGCCGCAGGGCGAGCGCCCGGGCGATGCCGATGCGCTGGCGCTGACCGCCGGAGAACTGGTGCGGGTACCGGTTGATGTGCTCCGGGTTCAGCCCCACCACGTCGAGCAGCTCCCGCACCCGCTGCCGCCGGCTGCCCTTCGGCGCCGCGTCCGGGTGGATCTCGAACGGCTCGCCGATGATGTCGCCGACCGTCATCCGCGGGTTCAGCGAGGTGTACGGGTCCTGCATCACCATCTGCATGTTGCGCCGCAGCCGGCGCAGCTCGGCGCCGGAGGCGGAGAACAGGTCCCGGCCCTCCAGGGTGGCCCGGCCGGCGGTCGGCGTCTCCAGCCGCATCAGCAGCCGGGCCAGGGTGGACTTGCCGCAGCCGGACTCGCCGACCACCCCGAGGGTCTCGCCCCGGCGCAGCTCGAAGCTGACCCCGTCGACGGCCTTGACCGCGCCGGTCTGCTTCTGGAACAGCACGCCCTGGCGGATCGGGAAGTGCTTGACGAGGTTGTCGACGGCGAGGACCGTCTCGCCCCGGACCTTGGTCGGGCTAGCGGGCGCTGTCATCACGGACCTCCTGGGCGAAGTGGCACGCGCTGGTCCGGCCGTCGCCGAGGACCAGGTCGTGCGGCACCACGTCCACGCAGACCTGCTGCGCGTACGGGCACCGGGGGTGGAAGGGGCAGCCGGACGGGATCCGCAGCAGGTTCGGCGGCAACCCCCTGATCGTGGAGAGCTGCTGGCCCCGCACGTCCATCCGCGGGATCGACTCCAGCAGCCCCTTGGTGTACGGGTGGGCCGGCGCCCGGTACAGCGAGCGGACGTCGGCGTGCTCGACGATGCGGCCGGCGTACATGACGGCGATCCGGTCCGCGACGCCGGCGACCACGCCCAGGTCGTGGGTGATCAGGATCAGCGCCATGTCGAGGTCGCGGCGCAGGTCGGCGAGGAGGTCCATGATCTGTGCCTGCACGGTGACGTCCAGCGCCGTGGTCGGCTCGTCGGCGATCAGGACCTTCGGGTTCATCGCCAGCGCCATCGCGATCATGACGCGCTGGCGCATGCCGCCGGAGAACTGGTGCGGGTAGTCGCCGAGCCGGGTCGCGGCGCCGGGGATCTTCACCAGGTCCATCAGTTCGACGGCCCGCCGCCGGGCGTCCGCCTTGGACATTCCCTCGCGCTGGCGCAGCGTCTCGCCGATCTGCCAGCCCACGGGGAACACGGGGTTCAGCGCGGAGAGGGCGTCCTGGAAGATCATCGCGATCTCCTTGCCGCGTACCTGGCGGCGCTGCTCCTCCGACACCTTCAGCAGGTCCCGGCCCCGGTAGAGGATCTGGCCGGAGCGGATCACCGCCGGGGGAGTGTCGAGGATGCCCATGATCGCCTGTGCGGTGACGGACTTGCCGGAGCCGGACTCGCCGAGCACGGCGAGGGTCTCGCCCGGGTCCAGGTGGTACGAGACCCCGTTGATCACCTTGGCGACGCCCTCGCCGGTGCGGAACTCGACGTGCAGGTCCCGTACGTCCAGCAGGTGCCCGCCCTCGGGGGTCGGGGAGGCCGGCGTCGGTCGGACGGCGGACTGGCTCACTGCGTTCGCCTTTCGCTCGGGGCCGCGGGGCCCGCTGCGCGCACCCGTCGCGCCCGCACCGGTTCCCACCTCTCGTTGCCGACTGCCCGGCTCGTCTCGCGCACTCGCACCGGTCACCGCAGCTTCGGGTCGAACGCGTCGCGGATGGCGTCGCCGAGCATGATGAACGCCAGCACGGTCAGCGCGAGGAAGGTCGAGGGGACGATCAGCGGGGTGGCCGACTCCCGCATGTGCACGCGGCCGGAGTCGATGTCGATGCCCCAGGAGATGGTCGGCGCCTTCAGGCCGATGCCCAGGAACGAGAGCGTCGCCTCGGCCGCGATGAAGGAGCCGAGCGCGATGGTCAGCACCACGATCGCCGGGGCGAGCGCGTTCGGCAGGATGTGCCGCAGCATGATCCGGCCGTCGCCGGCGCCGAGCATCCGGGCCGCCGCCACGTAGTCCTGCTCCTTCGCGGTGATCACCGAGGAACGGACGACGCGGGCGGCCGTGGTCCAGCCGAGGACCGCCAGCACGAAGATCACCGCCCCGATCCGGACCGCGGAGCTGTCGCTGTTCACCCGCTTGAGCAGCACGATCGCGGCGAGCAGCAGCGGGATGCCGAGCACGATGTCGATCACCCGGGAGAGCACCGCGTCGACCCAGCGGCCGAAGTAGCCCGCCATCATGCCGACGAAGAGCGCGATCACGCCGGTGAGGAGCGCGGAGAGCGCGCCGACCAGCAGCGACGCGCGGGCGCCGTACACCGCCCGGGAGTACGTGTCGCAGCCCTGGAAGTCGTACCCGAAGATCGCTCCGCCGGACGGGCCGGCGTGCTGGCGGGCCAGCACGCAGTCGCGGGGGTCGTTCGCGGTGAACAGGCCGGGGACGGCGGCCATTGCGGCGACCAGCACCACGAGGACGAGGCTGATCCAGAAGATCGGCTTGCGGCGCAGGTCGCGCCAGGCGTCGCCGGCCAGGCTGCGTGGCTTCTGCGGTACGCCGGCCTGACCCGGCGCGCCGGGCTCGCCCGACGGCCCGCGCCGCGCGGCCTGGTTCTCGCTCGCGGCGACGGTCTCGAAGTCGCTCATGCCCGCACCTCGCTGCGCGCGCTCGGCGCTCCCCGTCGCTGCGCTCCGGGGCGCGCCGAGCCGCGACACGCTGCGCTGTCGATTCGTTCGCTGCGCGCTGTCGGCGCTCCCCGTCGCTGCGCTCCGGGGCGCGCCGAGCCGCGACACGCTGCGCTGTCGATTCGTTCGCTGCGCTCACTCATAGCGGATCCTCGGGTCGAGTACGGCGTACAGGACGTCCACCACCAGGTTGGAGACGAGGTAGACCACGACCAGCACGCTGACGATGCCCACCACCAGCGGGCCGTCCTCGGTGCGGATGCCGCGGAAGAGGTTGAAGCCGACACCGGGGATGTTGAACACGCCCTCGGTGATGATCGCGCCGCTCATCAGGTTGCCCAGTTCGACGCCGAGGAAGGTGACCACCGGGATGAGCGAGTTGCGCAGCACGTGCACGCTGACGATCCGCCGTTTCAGCAGGCCCTTCGAGCGGGCGGTGCGGACGTAGTCGGCGCGCAGGTTCTCGGCCACCGACGTCCGGGTCAGCCGCAGCGCGGTGGCCAGGGAGAGGGAGCCGAGCACGATGCCGGGCAGCAGCAGGGCGTACAGGTCGGGGTCGGCGCCGGCGGTGGGCGGGAAGAGCTGCCACCTGACGCCGAGGAGGTACTGCGCGAGGGGGGCGAGCACGATGGTCGGGATGCCGAGCACCAGCAGCGTCAGCAGCAGCGTCGAGTTGTCGAAAATGCTGGCCCGCCGGATGCCGGCGAGCACGCCCGCGGTGACCCCGAAGACGATCGTGACGGCCATGGCGATCAGCGCCAGCTTGACCGTGACGGGCCAGGCGGCGGCCAGGATGTCGCCGATGGAACGCCCGGTCAGCGACTGCCCGAGGTCGCCCCGCAAGAGGTTCTTGATGTAGTCGAAGTAGCGGTAGAAGAAGCCGCCGACCCCGGTCTGGTCGAGGTGGAACTTCTCCGTCAGGTATGCCCGCTGCGCGGCCGTGACCGGCCGTTCGCCGGCGAGCGCCTGGATGGGGTCGCCCTGGCCGGCGAACATCAGCGCGTAGACGATCAGCGTGGTCCCGAAGAACGCGAGGACCATCTGGAGCAGACGCCGCAGGATGAAGCGGAACATACTTGGCAGTCTCTCTGAAAAAGGGCGAAGAGGAAGGCGGGTCGGGCCACCGTCCGCCGATGGCCCGACCCGTCCTGCCGCGTGTTACTTGACGGCCTCGATCTTCAGCAGGTCGATCCGGTCGAAGAGATCCATCTCCACGTTCTTGACCTTGGTCGAGTGGCCGAAGTTGTTCTGGCCGTACCGCAGCGGGATCACCGGCAGGTCCTCCGCCAGCAGGTCCTCGGCCGCCTGGTACTTCTTGACCGCCTCGTCCTCGTTCGCGGCGCTGGCGCCCTCGGCGAGGAGCTTGTCGAACGCCGGGTTGCTGTAGCCGTAGTAGTTGGACGAGCCGTTGCTGCTGTACAGCGGGCCCAGGTAGTTCTCCATGGACGGGTAGTCCATGACCCAGCCCATCCGGAACAGGCCGACCGGCTGCTTGGCCTTCACCTTGGTCAGCAGGTCCGCGAACTTCGGCTCGGCGGTGCCCACGCACTCCACGCCCAGGTTGGCCTTGAGCTGGTTGCAGGTCGCGTCGATCCAGTCCTTGTGGCCGCCGTCGCCGTTGTAGGACAGCTCGATCTTCGCCGGGCCGCCCGCGGCCTGGTAGAGCGCCTTGGCCTTGGCCGGGTCGAACTCGCCGGCCTCGCCGATGGTGTTGTCGCGGTAGCCCGCGACGACCGGCGAGACGAACGAGCGGGCCGGCTGCTGCGAGTCCTTGAAGATCGACTTGGTGATCTCGTCCCGGTCGATCGCCATCGAGATGGCCTTGCGCACGTCCGGGTTGCTGAACTCCTGCTGGAACGTCGGGAACGCCAGCACCTGGAGCGACGAGGCCGGGCTCTGCTGGAACCGGTCACCGAGGTCGGTGGCGGCCGTCGAGAGGTTCTCGGTCGGGATGGTCTTGATGACGTCCAGGTTGTCCGAGAGCACGTCCGCGTACGCGGCGGTCGGCTGCTGGTAGATCCGGAACTCGACGCCGGCCACCTTCGGCTTCTCGCCGGGGAAGGCGTCGTACTTCTCGACCTCGACCTTGGCGTCGTGCTGCCAGGTGCCCTTCATCTTGAACGGACCCTGACCGATCGGCGCCTGCTCGTACCCCTCGGCCAGCACGCCGGGCGCGGAGAACGCGGCCTTCGGCATCGGGTAGAAGGCGGTGTAACCGAGCATGCTCTTGAACTCGCTGTACGGCTCGGTCAGCGTGACCGTGAAGGTCAGGTCGTCGACCTTCTTCAGGCCGGAGAGCGTCTTCGCCTTCGGCGTCTCGCCCTGCAGGTCCTCGTAGCCCGCGACCTTCTCGAAGAAGTAGCTGGAGTTCTGGCCGTTGGGGGCGTAGGCGCCGTAGTTCCAGGCGTCGAGGTAGCTGTCGGCGGTGACCTTCTCGCCGTTGTGGAAGGTGTAGCCGTCCTTGAGCTTGACCGTCCAGGTCGTGTTGTCCTCGGACGTGACCGACTCGGCCGCCACCTCGTACGGCTTGTTGGCCTCGTCGTAGTCGACCAGCGGGCTGAACAGGGCGGCGAGCACCTGCGAGCCGCTCGTCTCGTTGGTGTTGGTCGGCACCAGGTGCTGCGGCTCGGCGATCTCGATCCGCACGGCCGCGTCGGGGTTGCTCTCGCCGGATCCGCCGTCGCCGCCCGAGCCGCAGGCCACCAGGCCCAGGGTCACCGCGAGCGGGAGGGCGGTCCAGGTAGCGAGCCTGCGAACACGCATGTAGCCTCCTCATCTCCTCACGCTGCGCAGCCGGGCCCGACGCTGGGTTTACGCTGCGCAACGTTGGGCAACGGTAGGTCGCGGTTCGGCGTCCGACAACGAGTGCGTCGCGAGGCGATCACGGAACGTGCGCGGAGCCTTGCCGCAGCGGGTCCGACCTGGTAGTGCCCGGCCGGTACGTCGTCGCGCCTGAGGTGGCAGTCCTCTCGCCGTCGGTGGGGCTCGTCGGGGGCTCCTCGCCCCGCCTGTGCCTTCCCGCATCCCGTGTCGGGTTCGGCGTCGTCGCGGCCCGGCAGTCCGGATCCGGGTGTGACCGGTTCGACAGAAGATAACTCACAGTGACTAAGGGCACTTCACTCAACGTGATCGGTGGTGGCTGGCGCAGGTCGTCGGCCCGCCGGGCGTCGACCGTGAGACGATCTGGACGTGACGGCGACGCTTCTGGACGGCAAGGCGACCGCGGCCGAGATCAAGGACGAGCTGCGGACGCGGGTCAAGGCACTGGCGGAACGGGGCATCACCCCGGGGCTGGGCACCGTCCTGGTCGGCGCGGATCCGGGCTCGCAGGCGTACGTCAACGGCAAGCACCGCGACTGTGCCGAGGTGGGCATCGCCTCGATCCGTCGCGAACTGCCGGCCGACGCGACCCAGGAGCAGGTCGACGCCGTGCTCGCCGAGCTCAACGCCGACCCGGCCTGCCACGGCTACATCGTCCAGCTCCCGCTGCCGGGCCACCTCGACACCCAGCGGGTGCTGGAGCTGATCGACCCCGACAAGGACGCCGACGGCCTGCACCCGGTCAACCTGGGTCGGCTCGTCCTCGGCTACGACGGCCCGCTGCCCTGCACCCCGCGCGGCATCGTCGAGCTGCTCCGCCGGCACGACGTGGCGCTGCGCGGGGCCAAGGTCGCGGTGGTCGGCCGGGGCAACACCGTCGGCCGCCCGCTCGGCCTGCTGCTCACCCGGCGCAGCGAGAACGCCACGGTGACCCTGTGCCACACCGGCACCCTCGACCTGGCCGCCCACACCCGGGCCGCCGACATCGTCATCGTGGCGGCCGGCGTGCCGGGGCTGCTCACCGCCGACATGGTCACGCCCGGCGCGGTCGTGGTCGACGTCGGCATCACCCGGGTGATCGGCCCGGACGGCAAGGGCCGCTACACCGGCGACGTCGCCCCCGAGGCCGCCGAGGTGGCCGGCAAGCTCGTGCCCATGCCGGGTGGCGTCGGCCCGATGACCCGCGCGATGCTGCTGACCAACGTCGTGGAGCGCGCCGAGCGCGACTGAGGAGCCCGGCTCCCGACCGGTGGGGGTCCGGTCCGCCCGGCTCCGAACCGGTGGGGCGCCCGCCCGGCCCCGCCGGCAGGCGGGACGGCGGTGACGTTCGCCCCATCCCGGCGATGGCCGCCGCCCCTGCCCTGATCGGTGCCAGGATGACTGATACGGTCCGGAAAACCGACTGGTAGCAGGGAGTGGGACGACCATGGGTAAGAAGGTCACTGTCGTCGGGGCCGGCTTCTACGGCTCCACCACCGCGCAGCGCCTGGCCGAGTACGACGTCTTCGACACCGTCGTGATCACCGACATCGTGGAGGGCAAGCCCGCGGGTCTCGCCCTGGACCTCAACCAGTCGCGCGCGATCGAGGGCTTCGAGACCAAGGTGGTCGGCGTGACCACGGGTCCGAACGGCGAGGGCTACGAGGCCATCGAGGGCTCGGACGTCGTGGTGATCACCGCCGGCCTGCCGCGCAAGCCGGGCATGAGCCGGATGGACCTGCTGGAGACGAACGCCAAGATCGTCCGTCAGGTCTCCGAGAACGTCGCCAAGTACGCCCCGAACGCCGTCGTCATCGTCGTGTCCAACCCGCTGGACGAGATGACCGCGCTGGCCCAGCTCGCCACGCAGTTCCCGAAGAACCGCGTGCTCGGCCAGGCCGGCATGCTCGACACCGCCCGGTTCACCAACTTCGTGGCCGAGGCGCTGAGCGTACCGGTGAAGTCGGTCAGGACGCTGACCCTCGGCTCGCACGGCGACACCATGGTGCCGGTGCCGTCGAAGAGCACCGTCGACGGCAAGCCGCTGCGTGAGGCGATGCCGGCCGAGCAGATCGAGGAGCTGGTCGTCAAGACCCGCAACGGCGGCGCCGAGGTGGTCGCGCTGCTGAAGACCGGCTCGGCGTACTACGCCCCGTCCGCCGCCGCCGCCCGGATGGCCAAGGCCGTCGCGGAGGACTCCGGCGAGGTCATGCCGGTCTGCGCCTGGGTCGACGGCGAGTACGGCATCTCCGGCGTCTACCTGGGCGTCGAGGCCCAGATCGGCGCCGAGGGCGTCAAGCGGGTCGTCGAGACCGACCTGGACGCCGACGAGCTGGCCAGCCTCAAGGAGGCCGCCGAGGCCGTCCGCGCCAAGCAGGCCGACGTCGCCAACATGTGACCTGAGCACCACCTCCGGAAGGGGCACGCCACACCCGGCGTGCCCCTTCCGCCGTCTGCGCCCCAGGGACCTAGACGAGTAAGTCCTAATCCTGGTCAGTGGTCGTAGGCGATCAGTGACCTGGTCAGGGGCTGTCCGGTGGTCCGGTTGTGCCAGATGGCGGCG
>NZ_JBSGDY010000078.1:0-27042 GCF_053602615.1 Micromonospora sp. NPDC004336 | reverse complement strand
CCGGGCCGGGCGGGCGTCGCGGCCGGCGCGGCCACGACCACGGTGCCCGCGCGCCCCCGGCCGGCGACGTGGCCGTCCTCCACCATCCGCTGGTACGCCTCGACGACGACGCCCCGGGAGACGCCGAGATCGGCGGCGAGCACCCGGGTGGCGGGCAGCCGGCCGCCGACGGGGAGCCGACCGTCGGCGATGGCCCGGCGCAGCTGGTCGGCGAGCCAGTCGGCGCGACGGCCGGGCGGCGCGGCGGCGATGTCGAGGTGCAGGAAATCCGATCCGGCGTTTATGGACCCCTCGGCATCGCCGGGTTTGGCACTACGCATCGGACCATGCTGGCAGCAGAGTAGGAGGCGTCGCCACACCCGCCCACCATCCGGAAAGGACGACGATGACCGTCGCGTTCCTGCTCACCTCCCTGCTCGTGGTCGTCACCCCCGGCACCGGCACGCTCTACACACTCGCCGCCGGCCTGGGCCGGGGTCCCCGGGCGGGCCTGCTCGCCGCCGTCGGCTGCACCCTGGGCGTCGTCCCGCACCTGGCCGCGGCGGTCACCGGCCTGGCCGCGCTGCTGCACTCCAGCGCGACGGCGTTCCAGCTGCTCAAGTACGGCGGGGTCGCCTACCTGCTCTACCTGGCCTGGGCGACGCTGCGGGACCGCGACGGGTTCACCGTCGACACGGCCGCGCCCACGCCCTCGCCCGCCCGGGTGATCGCGGTGGCGGTGCTGTCGAACCTGCTCAACCCGAAGCTGACGATGTTCTTCCTCGCCTTCCTGCCGCAGTTCGTGCGCCCGGACGCACCCGACCAGCTCACCCGGATGCTGCTCCTCGGCGCGGTGTTCATGCTGCTCACCCTCGTGGTGCTCGCCGCGTACGGGATGCTCGCCGGCGCCGTGCGCGACCGGGTGCTGGCCCGGCCGGCCGTGACCCGCTGGCTGCGCCGGGGCTTCGCCGGTTCGTTCGTCGGGCTCGGGCTGATGCTCGCCGGCGCCGAGGCCTGAGATGAGGGACACGACCGTGCACTTCCGACACTCCCCCGAGATCTGGGCCGCCCACCCCGGGCTGGTCGCCGGCATCCTGTACGCCGAGGGCGTCGGCGGCCCGCCCCGCGCCGCCCTGCCCCTCGACGAGCTGCACGCGGTGGCGCGGGAGCGGCTCGCCGGAGGCACCGAGGCGGGCTTCCCGGAGATCCAGGCGTGGCGGCGGGCGTTCGCCCGGATGGGGCTGGCCCCGACGAGATACCGGTGCGCGGCGGAGTCGCTGCTGCGGCGGCTGCGCACCGACGGCGGCCTGCCCGAGGTGCACCCGCTGGTCGACCTGGGCAACGCCGTCTCGGCCGCGTACGCCGTCCCGGTCGGCGTCTTTGACGCGGCGCGGATCGGCGGCGGGATCGAGGTGCGGCCGGCGCGGGGCGACGAGCGCTACCTGACGTTCGGCGGCGCCGAGGAGCACCCCGACCCGGGCGAGGTGATCTTCGCGGACCCGGTGGGGCGGGCGCACGCCCGACGCTGGACCAACCGGCAGAGCGGCTGGTCGGCCGTACGCGAGGACACCGAGACCGTCCTCGTGGTGGTCGAGGCGATGCACGACTCGGCCGGTCGGGACGTGCCGCGCCTGCTGGCCGCCCTCGCCGAGGGTCTCGCCACCGGCTGGTCGGCGACGTGCCGCACCAGGCTGCTGACGGCGGCGGCGCCCGGCTTCGACCCTCAGATGTTGGACGAGTCCGTCGGCACGCCCGCCGGCAGGGTGGGCGCCCCGGCCAGCGGGGCGTCGGTGCGGCAGGACAACCCCACCGTGTAGGCGGTCATCGACAGCGACCCGTAGGCGTACCCGTCCACCAGCACCTCCGAGCCTCCGCCGGCCGCGCCGGCGAGGCCGGCCAGGTAGAGCAGCGGGATGAAGTGGTCGGGCGTGGGCACGGCCCGGCCGAAGTCGCGGTGCGCGTCCAGCGTGGCCGCCTCGGTCGGCTCGCCGAGCATCGTCTCCCGGGCCGCCTCGTCGAAGCGGTGGGCCCAGTCGAAGCCCTCGTCGACCATGCGCGGGTCCACCCCGCGCAGGTTGTGCACCACGTTGCCGCTGGCCACCACGAGCACGCCGCGCTCGCGCAGCGGCGCGAGCCGCGCGCCCAGGTCGAGGTGGTAGTCGAGGCTCTTGAACGCGTTGATGCTCAGCTGGACGACCGGGACGTCCGCCTCGGGGAAGGCGTGGGTGAGCACCGACCAGGTGCCGTGGTCGATGCCCCAGGAGTCGACGTCCGCGCCCACCCAGGTGGGGTGGACGACGTCGCTGATCTCCTCGGCCAGCTCGGGCAGGCCCGGCGCCGGGTAGCGGACGTCGAACAGCTCCTGCGGGAAGCCGTAGAAGTCATGGATCGTCCTCGGCCGGGGCATGGCCGTGACGGCGGTGGCGCCGATGTACCAGTGGGCCGACACCACGAGGATCGCCCGGGGGCGCGGCACCGACCGGCCGAAGGCGCGCCACGCGGACGTGTAGCGGTTCAGCTCCAAGGCGTTCATCGGGCTGCCGTGCCCGAAGAACGCCGCCGGCATCACCGCGGGGACCGTCGCACCGCTCATGCTGCTCTCCCGACCCGTCGACAGGTCGAGCGTAACCAGCCGGAGCCGGCGGGTGATGGCGGATCGGCCGACCCGGCTGCGGCACCGACCCCGGTGTCGGCACCCGCTCCGGTGGCGGCGCGGGTGCCGCCGGGTCAGCTCGGCAGCTCGCGCCAGGCCGGGTTCTCGCCGCGCCAGGCGCCCGCGAGGATGACCGCCGAGGCCCGACCGGGGCACTCCTGCACGCGGGAGCGGCCGGACGCGCCGCCGATCTGCACCTGCACGTCCCAGCGCTGCCCGTCGGTGCGGATGTACACGTCGCGGCGACCACGCTGGGACGTGTCGCCGTTCCACCAGTGCTTCTCGACCCTCACCCGCCGACCGTATAGCAATTCCCGCGCGGACGGCACAGCGCGGTCGCCGCCTTTACCGGACCGACACCCACGGCGACGACCCGTTCGGCGCGCCCACGGCACTGGACGGACGGCGGCCCGCCCGGCCGGCCCACGGGCACCGGACGGACGGCGGCTCCCCGGTCGCGGCCGTCGCACCGGTCAGACGGACTCCCCCGCCGCCAGGAAGCGGTAGCCGGGCACGGTCTCGGCGAACCAGCCGTTGACGCTGGCCAGCCCGCGCTCGTTGAGCTGGGCGTCGTGGATCGGGACGACCCGGCCCGCCCCGGCGGCGCGGGCGAAGTCGATGGCCTCGGTGAGCTTCAGCCAGGAGGCCTGGGCCGGGACGAGCAGGGTGCCCACCGGCCGGTCCGGCGGATGCAGCGAGTCGCCCGGGTGGTAGACCTCGTCGGCGACGACGTATCCGAGGTTGGCGCAGTCGGGCTGGCCGTCGTGGATGGTGGCATGCCGGCCGCCGAGCGCGGTCACGGCGAGGCCGGCGGCGGTGAACCGCTGCCCGGCACGCACCCGGGTCACGGGCAGCGGCGCGAGATCGGGCAGCGCCGCGCCCTCGGGCGCGAAGACCGGCACCCCGAGGCCGGCCAGCCGGAGCACGTCGACGTGGTCGGTGTGCTCGTGGGTGACCAGCACGGCGTCCGCGCCGACGAGGGCGCGCGGCTCGCTCCACGTGCCGGGGTCGATGACCAGGACGCCGCCGTCGTGCTCCAGCCGGACGCAGGAGTGGGTGAACTTGGTGATCCGCACCCGCCGACCGTACGCCGAGCGCCCGCGCCCGTCAGCCCGCCCGGCCCTCGCCGGTGATCCGGTCGAACTCGTCAGGGCCGATCTCGCCCTCGCGCAGCCGGCGGGCGTTCGCGGCGAACCGGCCGATCGCCCGGCCCCGCGCCGCCGCGCCCGGATCCGGGTCGTCGCCCGGGTCGAGGCCGGCGCACTCGTCGGCGACCTGCCGGGGGTCGTCGGGATCCGGGGACTCGCCGTGCAACCGCCGCAGCGCCGCGCGCAGCCGCGCGTCCGCGGCCCCGCTGGTGCCCCAGTCCCGGGCCAGCTCGACGGTGCGGCCGAGCGTGTCCTCGCCGACCTTCTCCTCGCGCAGGGTGGCCCGCATCATCCGGAGGAACCGTACGGTGGTCGCGTCGGAGTCGTCCATGATCATGCCGGCAGGGTAGCGGGGGCGTGCGACACGGCCGGTCGCGGCCGGCGAGCTGCGGCGGGCGGGCCGAGGCCGGCGGGCCCCGGCGGGCGGCATCGTCGGTCGCGGCAGCCGCCGCCCACGGCCCGGCATACCATCGGCCGAGCGGCCCGACGGGGCCGCGGGACAGGGGGAACACGCGCACATGGGCGACTACGGCCACCCGGTGACCTTCGGGTCGTTCCTGACGCCCGGCAACGCCGAGCCGGACCGGGTGGTGGGCCTCGCCGTCCTGGCCGAGCAGCTCGGGTTCGACCTGGTCACCTTCCAGGACCACCCCTACCAGCCGGCGTTCCTCGACACGTGGACGCTGATGAGCTTCGTCGCGGCCCGCACCGGCACCGTGCGGCTGGCCGCCAACGTCACGAACCTGCCGCTGCGCCCGCCGGCCGTCCTCGCCCGCAGCGTGGCGAGTCTCGACCTGCTCAGCGGCGGCCGGGTCGAGCTGGGCCTGGGCGCCGGCGCGTTCTGGGAGGCCATCGAGGCGATGGGCGGGCGCCGGCTCTCCCCCGGGCAGGGCGTACGGGCCCTGGCGGAGGCGATCGAGGTCATCCGCCAAATCTGGGACGTCGACGCGCGCGGCGGCGTCCGCGTCGACGGCGAGTTCCACCGGGTCGTCGGCGCGAAGCGCGGCCCGGCGCCCGCGCACGACGTGGACCTCTGGCTCGGCGCGTACAAGCCGCGCATGCTGGCGCTGACCGGCCGGCTCGCCGACGGGTGGCTGCCGTCGCTGGGCTACCTCCAGCCCGGCGACCTCGCCCGGGGCAACGCCGTCATCGACGAGGCGGCCCGGGAGGCGGGCCGCGCTCCCGGCGACGTCCGCCGGCTGCTCAACGTGACCGGCCGCTTCACCACCGTCGGCCGCGGCCCGCTGCACGGCCCCGCCGAGCAGTGGGCCGAGGAACTGGCAGACCTCGCGCTCAGCGACGGCGTCAGCACCTTCATCCTGGGCAGCGACGACCCCGGGGACCTGCGCCGCTTCGCCGCCGAGGTCGCCCCGGCCGTCCGCGAGCTCGTGGCCGCCGAGCGCGCCGCCGCCACCGCGCCCGCCGCGCCGACGCCGGTCGCCAACCCGGCGGCGTCCGCGACACGATCGGGCCCGGCCGCCGGCGCCTTCACCGTCGTCCCGACGCCCGACGACGGCGTACGCCGCAGCGCGATCCGCGTCTGGGACGAGAGCACCCGGCCCACCGGCCCCGCGCCCGACCCCGACCGCGCCTACGCGCCGCACGACCAGGCAAACGCGCAGCACCTCGTCGACGTGCACGACGGGCTGCGGGCCGAACTGGCGCGCCTGTACGACCTCGTCGAGCAGGTGGGCGCCGGGCTGGTCGACGCGGGCACCGCGCGCTCACACATCAACACCATGACCATGCGGCAGAACAAGTGGACGCTGGGCACCTACTGCGAGTCGTACTGCCGGGTGGTCACCACCCACCACACGCTGGAGGACCGGGGCATCTTCCCGCACCTGCGCGCCGGCGACCCCCGCCTCGCGCCGGTGCTCGACCGGCTGGAGCAGGAGCACCACGCCATCCACGACGTCCTGGAGCGGGTCGACCGCGCCCTCGTGGCGTTCGTCTCCGTCTCCGACGGGATGGCCGAGCTCCGCGCGGCGGTCGACCTGCTCAGCGACACGCTGCTGTCCCACCTCGCCTACGAGGAACGCGAGCTCGTCGAGCCCATCGCCCGCCTCGGCCTTCACTGAGCCCGCGTCGGCCCCGGCACGGCCTGCGCCGACCGCCGGTGCGCGGCGCCCCGGTGCCGGATGATCGGGGCATGGACGGACGACCGGAGCGTGGGCACCGCTGCGTGCCGCACACCGCCGACGTGCGCGTCGAGGCGTGGGCGCCCACCCGCGAGGAGTGCGTGGCCGAGGCCGTCGCCGCCCTGGTCGACACGTTCGTCGACCCCGCCGGGGCGGCGCCGGACGGCGAGCGGGAGTTTCGCGCTCCGGCCGGCGACGACGAGGACCTGCTGGTGGCCGTACTCGATGAGGTGATCTTCCGGATGGAGACGGAGGGCGAGCTGCCGCTGCGCACCGAGGTGACCGACGACGGCGCCGGCGGCCTGACGGTGCGCTGGCGCACGACGGACACCGACGCCGTCGAGCTGGTCGGCGCGGTGCCGAAGGCCGTCTCCCTGCACGAGCTGCGCTTCGGCCGCGACGGCGCGGGCTGGTCCTGCGCGGTGACGCTGGACGTGTGAGCCGCCGGCTCAGCCCTTCACCACGCCGATCGGCACCAGCCGGGCCACCTTCCGGCACAGTCCGGCGCCCTCGGCGGCCGCCACCACCGCCGAGACGTCCTTGTAGGCCGACGGCATCTCCTCGGCCAGACCGCGCCGGGACGCGCCGCGTACCGCGATGTCCTGCGCCTCCAGCTGGCCGCGCGGGTCCAGGCCGCGCTCGGCCTTCACCGCCTGCTTGCGGCTCTGCACCCGTCCGGCGCCGTGGCAGGTGGAGGCGAACGCCGGCGCGCCCGGCACGCCGGTGAGCACGTACGAGCCGGTGCCCATGGAGCCGGGGATGAGCACCGGCTGACCCACGTCGCGCAGGTCGTCGGGAAGGTCGGCGTGGCCCGGCGGCAGCGCGCGGGTGGCGCCCTTGCGGTGCACGCAGAGCGCGCGGCGCGCGCCGTCGACCTCGTGCTCCTCGATCTTGGCGAGGTTGTGCGAGATGTCGTAGACCAGGTCCAGCCGGCTGCCGGTCACCCGGGCGAAGGCCTTCCGGGCGGCGTCGGCCAGCAGTTGCCGGTTGGCGCGGGCGTAGTTGGCGGCGGCGGCCATCGCGCCCAGGTAGGCGCGGCCCTCGTGGGAGGAGACCGGGGCGCAGGCGAGCTGCCGGTCCGGCACGTGGATGCCGTGCCGGGCCATCACCTTCTCCATCGCGCGGACGTAGTCGGTGCAGATCTGGTGGCCCAGCCCGCGTGACCCGCAGTGGATCATCACGCAGACCTGACCGGCACGCAGCCCGAAGGCGGTCGCGGCGGCCTCGTCGTACACCTCCTCGACGGCCTGCACCTCGAGGAAGTGGTTGCCGGAGCCGAGGCTGCCGACCTGGCGCGCGCCGCGCTCGATCGCCCGCTCGCTGACCTGCGCCGGGTCGGCGTCGCCGACCGCGCCGTAGTCCTCGCAGCGGTGCAGGTCCCGCTCGACGCCGAAGCCGCGCTCGACCGCGTACCGGGAGCCGCCGCGCAGCACCGCGTCGAGTTCCTTGCGCGAGGACAGATGCCACACCGCGCCCTTGCCCATCCCACGCGGGGTGGCCTCGCCCAGCCCGTCCATCAGCGCGTCGAGGCGGGGCCGCAGCCCGTCGCGGTCGACGTCGGCGGCGAGCAGCCGGACCCCGCAGGAGATGTCGAAGCCCACCCCGCCGGGCGAGACCACGCCGCCGTGCGCCACGTCGGTGGCGGCCACGCCGCCGATCGGGAAGCCGTAGCCCCAGTGCACGTCGGGCATGGCGTACGAGGCATCGACGATGCCGGGCAGCGTCGCGACGTTCGCCACCTGCTCCAGCGACTTGTCCGCGCCCGCGTCGGGCAGCAGCGACCGGGACGCGAACACCACCCCCGGCACCCGCATCGGGTCGTGCCGGTCGATCCGGAAGCGGTACGGCGACTCCTCGACCAGCTCCATTCCCGGCGGCTACCCGGGCGGGCGCGCCTTACACCCGCCCGGCGACGGCCGGCCGCGTCCGCAGCCGCCCGGCACGCCGCTCGGCGGCGGGTCATCCCCGGAAGCCGCCCGTCACGTCCGCTCGGCGGCAGTGGCCCGCCCGGCCGGCCGACGCATCGCCCACACGCGGGGACCGCCGTCGGGCACCCGGACCTGCCCGGTCACGGCGAACCCGAGCCGCCGGTAGAACCGCACGTTCGGCTCCGACGACGTCTCCAGCACCGCCGGCAGGCCGGCGCGGTCCGCCTCCGCCAGGCCGGGGCGCAGCACCCGGCCGCCCAGCCCCCGGCCCTGGTCGACGCGGCGCACGCCGACGGTGGCGAGCAGGAACGCCGGCTCGGGCGACCGCAGCGGGGCGCAGGCCGCGTCGGCGGCCAGCATCGCCGCGAGCCGGTCGCCGGCCAGCTCCGCGTTGCGCGCCGCGACGCCGGCCCAAACCTCGTCCGGGACCGGCCGGTCCGGGCGCAGCCACACCGCCACCGCCACCGGCCGGCCGTCGGGACCCACCGCCGCCCACACGTCGCCGTAGGGCAGCCCGACCGCCTCGACGGTGCCGGTGAACATCGCCGCCAGCCGCTCCCGGTGCCGGTCCGCCGCCACCGTCCAGGCCGTCCAGGGGTACCCGTCGAAGGCGTCGGCGAGCACGGCCGCCGCCCCGGCGGTCGACTCCGGCCCGATCCGGCGTACCTCGAACTCCATGCCGTCCTCCCCGGGGTGCTCGATCGCGCGGCGCGCGATCATCGCACGGCGCCTTGACCGGCGCGCGGGATTATCGGGTCAGGCCCGGTCCACGGGCACGGTTCGGGGCAGGTCGTCGCCGCCGAGACGGGAATCCGGCGAGCCCGCCGCTCAGGACCGCTCCTCACCGGCCCCGTCCGCGGTGGCCGAGCCCTCCCCGGGCGATCGGCTCTCGGCGGGTTGCGGCGGGGCCGCCGACCGCCGGGCCCGCCGGATCCGGTGCAGCACGCCGTGCCAGGCCGGCGCCTCGCGGGCGTCGTCGAAGGCCCGGGCCACCACGACGTCGGTGGAGGAGTGCGCCAGGATCGAGATGACGATCGTCAGGGCGACCAGGTGGAACACCTCGTCGCCGGCGGCGATGCCGGACTCCAGCACCAGCAGCCCGTAGACCACCGAGGCGAAGCCCTTCGGCCCGAACCACATGGCGGCGGCCTGCTCGCGCAGGCCGAGTCCCGAACCGAGGAACGAGATCCACAACGCGACCGGTCGGGCGACCACGATCGCCAGCACGGCGAACACCCAGCCCGTCCAGGAGATCTCCCCGAGGAACTCCACCGAGATCAGCGCCCCGAACACCAGCAGCGCCGCCAGCTTCAGCAGCTCGGCGACGTTCTCCCCGAAGTGCTCGAACGCCGCCCGCTGCCGCGGCCCGAAGGTGGCCACGGTGATTCCGGCGGCGAACGCCGCCAGGAACAGGTTGCCGTGGGTCGCCTTGCCCAGCGCCAGCACCAGCAGGCCGATCGCCATCCCGTTCAACGGGGCGTAGGCCGTCGAGGCGGCGAACCAGCGGGTCCGCTCCAGCGCGATCGCCAGCAGCGGCACCAGGACGCCGATCAGCAGACCGACCGCCAGTTCCCCGGCCAACTCCCCCAGGTGCAGGTCGTCCGAACCGGCCGCGACCGCCAGGAGCACCACCACGAACGGCAGGGCGAGGCCGTCGTTGACGCCCGACTCCACGTTGAGCAGGTGCCGCAACCGCGCCGGAACCTTGTCGTTGCCGACCAGCGCGGCGGCGAACACCGGGTCGGTCGGGGCGAGGATGGCCCCGACCAGCAGCGCCTCCGGCCAGTCCAGACCGGCCACGTAGTGCGCCAGCACCGCCGTCACCAGCAGGGTCAGCGGCAGGCCCCAGCCCAACGCCCTTCCGGGCAACCGCCACGCCGAGCGCAGGTCGGCCCAGCCCACCCGCATGCCGTCGGTGAACAGCACGGCGAACAGGGCCAGCTCCGCCAGCTCTGCCACGATCGGCGAGTCGGCCCGCAGGTGCAGCACGCCGCCGGTGTCCTCGCCCAGCAGGAAGCCGGCGACCAGGAACAGCGCCGCCGTGGACAGAATCGTGCGGTGGGCCAGCGCCGACACGAGGACGGCAGCCAGCAGGACGGCGGCGAAGGACAGCAGCAGCACGGGGAGACCTTCCGAGGGCACGGGTCATCACGGTGCCGACCAGACTTCCCGGCGCTCCACAGGTCCCGGCGATCATACCGACAGTTGGCTCGTCGAACGCAGGGGCGGCCTTGGCATGGTCCTCGTCGGTCCGGTGGACAATGTGGAACGCTTCGCCGCCGCCGGGTGACCGCGTCTTGTCCGGCATGACCGGACGCAGTACGGTGATGGTTGGTGCGCCGGGAAGCCTGGTCGGCAGTCGTGACACGTCGACCGGAGGCATACCGTGGCCACACCCGCCGTTCGCACCCACCACCTCACCAAGCGCTACGGGACGCTCCTGGCCCTCGACGGGTTGGACCTGACCGTGCCGGCCGGCGAGGTGTTCGGTTTCCTCGGCCCGAACGGGGCCGGAAAGTCCACCACCATCCGGCTGCTGCTCGGCCTGGCCCGCCCCACCGCCGGCCGGGCGTGGATCTTCGACGTCCAGGCCGGCGACGTCGCCGCCCACGGGTCGCTGGCGTACGTGCCGGCCGACGTGGCCCTGTGGCCGCAGCTCACCGGCGCGGAGATCCTCGAGTTGCTGGCCGCCACCGGGCCGGGCGTCGACCGCGCCTACCGCGACGAGCTCGTGGAGAGATTCGCCCTCGACGTGTCCAAGCCGGCCCGCGCCTACTCGACCGGCAACCGGCAGAAGGTCGCGCTGGTCGCCGCGTTCGCCACCCGCGCGCCCCTGCTCGTCCTCGACGAGCCGACCAGCGGGCTCGACCCGTTGATGGAACAGGAGTTCCGCCGCGCCGTCGCGGTCGCCCGGGACCGTGGCCAGACGACGTTCCTCTGCTCCCACCAACTGGCCGAGGTCGAGGCCGTCTGCGACCGCGTGGCGATCCTGCGCGCCGGCCGGCTCGTCGACGTCGCCACCGTCGGCGACCTGCGCCGCCTGCACCGCACCGAGGTGACCGCCCGGTTCACCGGCTCCGCGCCCGACCTGTCCGACGTGGCGGGGGTCGGCAGCGTCGCTCGCGACGGCGGGACGCTGAGCTTCTCCCTGAACGGGCCACCCGCACCGGCGCTGCGCGCCCTCGCCGCCGCCGACGTCACCGCCCTCACCGTCCGGGAACCCAGCCTCGAGGAGATCTTCCTCGACTACTACGGCGAGGCCGACCGATGACCGCCACCGCCCTGGCGGCGACCGGCCACCACCCCGCGCGGGCCGAGGCCGGCCGCGCCGTCACCCGCCTGGCCGTACGCCAGGTGCGCCGCGGCGCCGCCGTCGTGTTCGCCGTGACGGTGGGGATGTCGACGCTGGTCGCCACCACGTACACCAGGACGGTCGGGGACGGCCTTGACGCGGCCGCGCTCGCCGCCCTGGCCCGCAATCCCGCGGTCCGGACGCTGTTCGGCGAGCCGGCCGCCCTCGACACCGCCGGTGGTTTCACCGTCTGGCGCACCGGCACCGTCCTCGCCGTCGTGCTGTCGGTCTGGGGCCTGCTCGCGACCACCCGCGTCACCCGGGGCGAGGAGGCGGCAGGGCGGTGGGACCTCCTGCTCGCGGGCCGGTCGGGGCCGGCGGCGGTGCTCGGCCGCCACCTCGCGGTGCTGGCGACCGTGGCGGCCCTGACCGGGATCGCGCTCGCGGCGGCGCTCGTCGCGGCCGGCACCCCGGCCCGGGGAGCCGTCCTGCACGGCGCCGGCCTGGCGCTGGTCACCACGGTGGCCGTCGCGGCGGCGGCCCTCGCCGCTCAGGTCTTCCCCACCCGGGCCGCGGCGACCGGGGCCACGCTGGCGTTCCTCGGTGTCGGACTGCTCGCCCGCATGGTCGGCGACGGCGTCACCCCGCTCGGCTGGCTGCGGTGGCTGCCGCCGTACGGGCCGCTGGCCCTCACCCGCCCCTATCAGGCCGATCGGCTGTCACCCCTGGTCGTGCTCGCGCTCACCGCCGTGGTGCTGTGCGCCGGCGCGCTCACCCTGGCGGGACGGCGGGACGTCCGCGACGGGCTGGTCGCCCCCGCCGCCGGCCGACCGCCCCGCCTGCGGTCGCTCCGCTCGGTGGAGTCCTTCGCCGTGCGGCGGACGCTGCGGCCACTCGCCGGATGGTCGGCCGGCGTCGGGGCGTACTTCCTGCTGATCGGCGCGCTGGCGGTCTCCCTGACCGAGTTCCTCGCCGACAACTCACGCTTCGCCGACCTCGCCGCGCAGGCGGGTTTCACCGGCATCGGCACCGTCCACGGGTACGTCGCCAGCCTGTTCGCCCTACTCGCCGTGCCGGTCGGCGCCTTCACGGCCGTCCGGCTCGCCGCGTTCGCGGCCGCGGAGACAGACGGACGCCTGACCCTGCTCCACGCCGGGACGGTCTCGCGCGCCAGGCTGCTCGCCGCCGAGGTCGCCACCACCGCGCTCGGCGCGGCGGCGCTCGTCACCGTCGCCGGCGCGGCGACGTGGCTCGGGGCGGCCCTGGTCGACGCGGATCTGTCGCTGCCCGCCGCGCTCGCCGGCACCTGGAACGTCCTGCCCGTGGCACTGCTCAGCCTCGGGGTGGCGGTGCTCGCCCTCGGCCGGGCCCCGCGCGGGGTGGCGGCCCTGGGCATGCTGCCGACCGCCGGCGGGTTCCTGCTCACCGTCGTCGCCGACAGCACCGGCGCGCCGGCCTGGGTCGGCCGGCTCTCGCCGTACGCCCACCTCGCGGACGTGCCGCAGACGGCGCCGAACTGGCCCGCGACGGCCGTCATGGTCGCACTCGCGGGCACGGCCGTGGCCATCGGCGCCGCCGGATACCGGCGTCGGGACGTGCGATCGTAGTCTCGGGCGACCCGGTCAGCCAGGACGCCCGCGCCGGTCGCGGAGGACCATGGCCCGGCGCGACCACGCTGGACGGCCTGTCACCAGCGGTAGAACGCGCGGTAGCGGCGGATCAGCCGCCACTGCAGCAGCACCGCCGCCACGGTCAGCAGGATCATCACCAGGGTCGCGGCGGCGGCGTAGCCGTAGCGCAGGTACTCGAAGCCGGTGCGGTAGACGAACAGCGACAGGTAGGTGGTGGCGTACGGGGGCGGGCCGCCATCGGTGACCACGAAGGCCGGCACGAAGGTGAAGTGCAGGCTCTGGACGGCGTCGCGTACCGCCAGCAGCCCGAGCACCGGCGCCATCAGCGGCAGCGTGATCCGGCGGAACACGTCCCAGCCGGTGGCGTCCTCGATCGCCGCCATCTCGTAGACGTCGCGGGGCAGCGCGCGGCGGGCCGCCAGCAGCACCACGAAGGTCTCCCCCATGGTGAACAGGCTCATGCCGATGATCGCGGCGCGGGCGTCGGTCGGGTCGGTGAGCCACTGCGGCGGGGTGCGGCCCAGCACGGTCAGGCCGTTCTCCCCGCCGGCGCGCAGCACCTGGTTGACGGGGCCGTAGAGCGGGTTGAGCAGCCACAGCCAGAGCAGCCCGTAGGCGATCTCGGGCACCGCGGTCGGCAGCACCGCCGCGCTGCGGGCGCTGCCGACACCGACCGCCCGGCGGTGCAGCAGCAGCGCCAGGCCGAGGGCGAGCAGCACCCGCAGCGGTACGGCCACCAGCGCGAAGACCAGCGAGTTGGTCAGCGACACCCGGAACACCGGGTCGTCGGCCAGCGCGACGAGGTTGTCCAGTCCCACCCAGCGCGGCGGACGCAGCAGGTCGTACTCGGTGAACGCCAGCGCCAGGGTGACCGCGGCGGGCAGCAGCACCAGCCCGACGAGGCCGACCAGGTACGGCGTCAGCATCAGCGCCAGCTGCCGGCGCGAGCGGCGGTCGGTCGTCGTCACGGGGCGTACCGGCGGCCGGAGTCGGCGTGGAAGACGTGCACGTCGGGCCAGCGCACGCCGACGCGTACCGCCGCGCCGCGCTCGGGCCGGCGGGCGGCGGGCACCCGGGCGACGACGGGGTGTCCGGCGGCGACGGTCAGGTACGCGTACGCGTCCTCGCCGACCACCTCGACCCGGTCGACGGTGGCGTCCGCGCCGTCGGTGGCGTCGAGGGTGACCGCCTCGGGCCGGAAGCCGATCCGCATGCCCGCGGCCTCGGCGCCGGGCGGCGGGTCGCCGCCGGGACGCAGCGGGCCGTCCGCCGGGAGCAGGTTCATCGCCGGCGAGCCGACGAAGCGGGCGACGAAGGTGGTGGCCGGGGTGCGCCAGATCTCGTCGGGGGTGCCGACCTGCTCGATGCGCCCGTCGCGCAGCACGGCGATCCGGTCGGCGAGCACCAGCGCCTCGGTCTGGTCGTGGGTGACGTGGACCATGGTGGCGCCCAGCCGGTCGTGCAGGGCCCGCAGCTCGGCGCGCATCTCCACCCGCAGCGCCTGGTCGAGGTTGGACAGCGGCTCGTCGAGCAGGAACACGTCGGGCTCGCGCACCAGCGCCCGGGCCAGCGCCACCCGCTGCCGCTCCCCGCCGGAGAGCTGCCCGGGCCGCCGGCCCAGCAGGGCGGCGCAGCCGACGGTCTCCGCGGCCGCGCGGGCGCGTTCCCGGGCCACCGCGCGGGGGGTGTCGCGCACCTCCAGGCCGAAGGCGATGTTCTCGGCGACGGTGAGGTGCGGGAAGAGGGCGTACGACTGGAACACCATCGACACGTCGCGCCGGCCGGGGCGCTCGGCGGTGACGTCCCGCCCGGCGATGCGGATCCGGCCGGCGGTGACCGGTTCCAGGCCGGCGACCACCCGCAGCACCGTCGACTTGCCCGCTCCCGACGGGCCGAGGACCACCAGCAGTTCCCCGCGCGCGACGGTCAGGTCCACCTCGTGCAGCACGGTCGAGCCCCGGTAGGCGGCGCTGACGCCGGCCAGGGCGAGGCCGGGGTCGCTCACCCGTGCTCGCCGCGGGCGAACAGGGGGCGGGTCTGCCGGTCGAGGTCGCGGACCACGTCGTCGAGCCGGTCGCCCCGGTGCATGGCGTTCTCCAGGATGCCGTAGGTGACGTCCTCGATCTCCGGCCAGGTCGAGACGGTGGGCAGCGCCCGGACGGTGGGGATGGCGTCGAGGAAGACCTTCGCGCTGCGCGGCGGCTGGGCGGGGCCGAGGAACGCCGGCGACCGCGACACGCCGATGTGGGACGGGACGGTGCGCCCGGTGGCGGCGATGATGCGCTGGCCCTCCTCGGCGATGGCGAACTCCAGGAACCGCCAGGCGGCGTCCTTGTTCTTCGCGCCCCGGGTCATGCAGTACGCGTCGGAGTGCAGCACCCCGACCTGCTCCTTGTAGACGGGCAGCGGGGCGACGTCCCACTCGAAGCCGGTGATCGAGCGGAACGTGGTGGTGGAGCGGCGGGAACTCATCAGCATGGCGAGGCGGCCGTTGGCGAACCGGGACTCGTCGTCCTCGGCCTCCACCTCCTCGTCGGTGGGCACCACCCCGTACGCCAGCCGCAGGTCCACCAGGTTCTTCAGGGCCTCGCGGGCGGCCGGGGTGTCCAGCGTCAGCCGGGTCGGCCGCGCCGGGTCGTCGACGAGCTGGCCGCCGTTGGACCAGACGAACGGGGCGAGCCGGATGATCGACGGCTCCACGCCGAGGCCGTGCACCGCCGGGCGCAGCGCGGCGCCCTCGCTCTCGGTGGCCCTGATCACCGCGCCGCGGGAGTCGCGGGTCATGGCGCCGGCGGTGGCGACCAGGTCGTTCCAGGTCCAGCCGGCCTTCGGCTCGGGCACGCCGTACTTGGCGAACAGGGTGCGGTTGTAGTAGACGGCGAGGCTGGAGACGTTCTGCGGCAGGCAGAGCTGCCGGTCCTTCCAGCGGAATGCGTTCCACGCCACCGGGTAGTAGTCGGCCGGGTCGACGGCGTCGGACGCGGCGAGGCGGTCGTCCAGCGGCTCGACGACGTCCTTCGCCGCGAACTGCCCGTAGAAGCGGTAGTTCATCAGGAACAGGTCCGGCGGGGCGCCGCCGGCCACCGACGTGGCGAGCCGGGCGAGCAGGTCCTTGCGGTCGCTGGCCTCGACGAGCTGCACGTCGGCGCCGGGGCGCGCCTTCTCGTACGCCTCGACGAGGGTGCGGTAGGCGGCGAGTTCCTCGGGGGCGCCGAAGACCAGCAGCCGCACCGGCCCGTCGGCGGACGAGCCGGCGCCGGAGCCGCAGCCGGCGGCGGCCAGCACGGCGGTGAGCAGCAGGGCGAGCAGCGCCTTCGGCCGCGTCGTCGGTGTCGTCTCCGGTCGCATCGTCAGTGTCGTCCCGTCGGGTCGTCGTGGTGGAGGAAGCGCCGCTGCGCGAGCACGAACACGGCCAGCGCCGGCGCCGTGGCCAGCACCGCGCCGGCCAGGAACACCGGGAAGTTCGTCGGGTCCAGCACCGACAGGGAGCGCAGCGCCAGCGGCAGGGTGAACAGGTCGCGGTCGTAGACGTAGACCAGCGGGTCGAGGAAGTTCGACCAGGTGAGCACGAAGGTCAGCGCGGTGAGCCCGGCGGTGACCGGCCGCACCAGCGGCAGGGCGACCCGCCACCAGGTGCGCACCGGGGAGAGGTCCGCCACCAGGCAGGCGTCGTAGAGTTCCGCCGGCAGCGCCCGGAAGGCCAGGTAGTAGACCAGGACGTAGAGCGGCGAGGTGCCCAGCAGCGCCGGGGCGATCAGCGGCACCAGGGTGTCGGTCAGGCCGAGCAGCCGGAAGATCGCGAACCGGGGCACCAGCAGCGCCGTGGCCGGCACCATCAGGGCCACCAGGGAGGCCGCCACGACGACGCCGGTGGTGCGCGGGGCGAGCCGGGCCAGCGCGAAGCCGGCCAGGGACGCGACGAGCACGCTCAGCGGCACCGCGACGACCGCCACGAGCACCGAGTTGAGCGAGGCGCGCAGCAGCCCGCCCAGCTCGACGGCCTGCTGGTAGCCGGTGGTGGAGACCGGGTCGGGCACCAGCCGCGGGGTGGGCGGCGGGGGCAGGCCGGGCTCGGTGAGCGACCCGGCGACCAGCAGCAGCAGCGGCGGGACGAAGACGAGCAGGACGAACGCCGCGCCGAGGGTGCGCCAGGCGCGGCCGGCCGCCTCGGGCAGCGGTGAGGGGCCGCTCGCGCGGCCCCTCACCCGGTCGTTGCCGATGGTCGGACTCCTCAGAGCGCGAGCTGCCAGGCGCCGAGGCCGTGCGAGGCGGCGTAGAGCACCCGCTTGCCCGGCACGACGGTGAGCCCGGCGACCTCGACGTTGGGCATGCCGCGGGCCGCCTTCACCCAGGTGGTGCTGCCCTTGGCCAGCCGCAGGACGCCGAAGTCGGTGGCCGCGTAGAGGTCGCCGGTGACGTCGTCGCGGACGAGGTCGGTGATGGGCTGGTCGCCGAAGTCGTACGACCGGTCGGCCCAGGTCGCGCCGGCGCCGGCCAGCTTCACCTCGAACGCGTGCCCGGCGGTGGCCGGGGTGTTCGAGTTGAACCCGCTGTAGGAGATCCACGCCCGGGCCGGGTCGGCCGGGTCGACGTGGACGCTGGTGACGAAGCGGTTGGGCGTGGCGGCGGTGTCGATCCGCGTCCAGGTGACCGCCGACGCCGGCTCGGCGTCGACGTTGCGGGACACGAACACCCGGCCGGTGCTGGTGGCCGCGTACGCGGTGGACGAGTCGGTGGCGACCCGCTGGACCACCGAGACGGCGCCGCCGGCCCGGTCGCCCCAGGCGGCGTCGGTCAGGTTGACCGTGCCCAGCGGCGCGAAGTCGCCGCACTGCGCCTCGAAGGTGCCGGTCCAGGTGTTGCAGATCCGGTCGGCCTCCGCGAGGCTCCGGTCGCCCAGGCCGAACGTCTTGGTCCGGTAGACGGTGCGGGACGTGCCGGCGAAGATCGTGCCGCTGACCTTCGGGTCGCTGACGACCGGGGCGTAGAACAGGGTGCCCGGGTGCCCGAAGATCGGGTCGGAGATCGAGATCCAGCTGCCCACGTCGCCGCCTGCGAAGTTCACCTCGGGCGAGGCGTCGTAGAAGGTGTGGAAGCGGAACTCCGGCCTGCCGACGTCGAAGCCGGACGCGCCGCCGTCGCCGATCATCGTGTTGACCCAGCGCTTGCGCTGGCCCTTGTTCTCCCAGGTGCCGTTGTCCTGGGTGCCGCCCTGCAGCAGGGTGTGGTCGTGCGGGCTGGCCGAGAGGCTGATGAACTGCAGGGTGTTCATGCCCTTGTTGATGCCGTCCAACTTCGACGGGATCCGCGAGAGCATCTGCTTGCAGCGGGCCTTCTGCGCGTCGGTGGTGAGGTTGCGGGCCGGGTTGTCGCACCACGCCGACCGGTCGACGAACTGGCCGCTCGAGCGCATGACGCCGCCGTCGTTTGCCTCGAAGAACTGGTACGGGTTGCGCGGGTTGGTGACCAGGGCGTGCTGGTCGGGGTGCAGGCCGTTGGGGTGCAACTCGTCGGTGCCGTCGTAGGTCATGTCGGTGCCGCTGACCCCGGCGTCGGTGGAGAGCACCACGGCCCGCTTGTGGGCGACGGTCTCGCCGTAGACGTACGAGCCGCCGGTGTAGACGATGTCGGGGTGCCCGGCCGGGGTGTGCACGAACACGTCGTACCAGCACTGGCCGGTGCACTGGTTGTAGGTCGCGTAGCCCGGGTCGGCCGGGTTGGCGCTGGTCAGGTCGGCGAACGCGGGGACGCCGCCGGCCACGTCGTCGCTGCGGAACAGCCGCGAGTACGGGTTGCCGAGGTTGCCCTCGTAGACGTACATCCGGGTCTTGCCGTTCGGCAGGGCGGTCACGTCGATCGCGGCGCGGGTCTGGAAGACCGCCGGGTTGAGCGACGGCTTGATCTGGGTCCAGGTGGCGCCGGCGTCCGCCGAGCGCCACACGCCCCGGGCGTACGAGGAGGCGTAGACGACGTTCGCGTCGCGCGGGTCGAGCTTGACGTAGCGCACGCCGCGCGGGGAGCAGGCGGCGGTGTTGTTGTATTCGGCGGCGCTGCCGGTGCACTGGGTCGCGTCGGCCGAGCCGTTGTGGACGAACTTCCAGTTGGCGCCGCCGTCGGTGGACTTGTAGAGGCCCCACTTCTCGGCGTCGGGCACCGGCCGGGTGACGCCGGTGCAGCAGGAGCCGGACATGCCCCGCAGCGCGGTGGTGGTGGCGACGTAGAGCGTCTTCGGGTCGCCCGGCTTGATCGTGATCTCGCCGATGCCCTTGCCGGCCAGGGCGTCCTTGCCCAGCGGGCCCTTCCAGGTGACGCCGCCGTTCGTCGACTTGTAGAGGCCGACGCCGGCGACGCAGCCGGAGGCGCAGGTGTTGGCCTCGCCGGTGCCGACGTAGATGGTCAGGCCGGTCTTGTCGTTGCGGTCGATCTTGACCGAGCCGGCCGCGTTGATGCCGAGCGGGCCGCCGAGGTAGAACCACTTCGGCTCGGCCGCCAGGACGTTCAGGGTGCCCCAGACGCCGCCGCCGGCCGGCGTCACGTACGCCCGGCAGAGCAGGGCGTTGCAGTCGGGCGCGATGTCGATGGAGGTGACCCGGCCGCCCGCGACGTACGCGTTCGGCACGTAGTTGTAGGCGTTGCGGAACTCGGTGAACGGGTAGAGGGCCTCGCTCGGGCCCACGTTGGTCCACCCCCGGCTGCCCCCGGCGCGCCGCTCGGCCGCCGAGTATGCCGCCTTCGACCGGTCCATCTGGGCGATGCTGATCGTGCTGGCCGGGTACGCGCGCTCCAGGAACTCCTGCTGCGCGGCGTTGCCCGGGCCATCCGGCGACATGCCGTCGTTGCCCGGCACGGCCTGGCGCAGCCGTTCCATGTGGGCGCCGAGCGCGCCGGGCATCTCGCCGTCCCCGGCCGCGGCGGCGGGAGCGGGCACCTGGGCGCCGGCGAAGTGGATTCCTACGAGGCCAGTCGATGCCACCAGGGCACCGACCGCCAGCCCCACGAGCAGGTGGCGACGTCTGCGCTTCACGAGGGTCCCTCCGGCAGATAGGGGCCGCCGCGCGCCCTCCGGATTGGCGACCGTCACTGGCAGCGTCCATGTCGGAGAATGGCAGAGCGCATCGACGTGGGCAATCCCCCACATGGACCGGGATCAACGTATCGTTGCATCCGCATGGGACGGGTGGCGCGCCACCCTGCCGGCGCGGCACGCGGATCGCCGTCGTCCCGTGACGCCCTCCGCGCCGGCGGTCGACCGGACTGTCCGAACGCGAATCTTCTTGTAGGGTCTCCCCCGGCTAGATCAACTTACCCGGGGGAGACATCGTGCGGGCAGTCAGCAGGAGAACGTTCGGAAAGCTCGTCGGCGCGGCCGGCGCCGGTGCCGCCGGGGCCGGCACCCTGCTCCACGCGCCGGCGCACGCGGCGGACGGCTGGGTCGCCACCGGCACCGCGGTGGCCGGGCTGACCAGCTTCGACGACACCATGAAGTCGTTCATGCAGGCGCGCGGCGTCAGCGCCGGGCAGCTCGCGGTGACGTACAACGGCCGGCTCGTGCTGGCCCGGGGCTACGGCAACAACTCGGCGGAGACGATCCAGCCGACGTCGCTGTTCCGCATCGCGAGCCTGAGCAAGTCGCTCACCGCCGCGGCGGTGCTCCGGCTGGTCCAGGACGGCCTGATCGGCCTCGACGACCCGGTGACCTCGGTGCTGGACTTCATCCCGCCGGCCGGCCAGACCGTCGACCCGAGGCTGCCCCAGGTGACCCTGCGGCGGCTGCTGCAGCACCTCGGCGGCTGGGACCGCGACCTCACCTTCGACCCCCTGCACGGCCGCGACCACGTCATCGCGCAGGCGCTGGGCGTGCCGCTGGAGCTGCGCAAGGAGGACGTCCTGCGCTACATGTCCGGCCAGCCGCTGCAACATGACCCGGGCAGCACCGTCGCGTACAGCAACTACGGCTATTTCCTCGCCGGCCGGGTCGTCGAGAAGGTCACCGGCATGTCCTACGAGGCGTACGTCAAGCAGAAGCTCCTCGCCCCGCTGGGCATCACCCGGATGGCCCACGGGAAGGCCCTGACGCGGCTCGCCGGCGAGGTCGGCTACCGGTCGCAGTACACCGGACGTACCGTCCTGGACGACTCGGGCACCATCGTGCCGGCCCCGTACGGCACCTTCAGCATGAGCCTGCGCGACGCCAACGGCGGATGGGTCGCCTCGGCGGTCGACATGGTCCGCTGGGCCACCATGCTCGACGGCGCCGGTGGCGTACTCGACGCCGGCTCGCTGGCGAAGATCACCGCGGTGCCGTCGACCGGCGTGAACGGCAACGGCTGGTACTACGGCCTCGGCTGGGCCGTGCGCCCCTTCGCCACCAGCGGCGAGACGAAGTACAACATCTGGCACACCGGCAGCCTGGCCGGCACCTACACCCTGCTGGTCAAGAGCTACCAGGGCATGAGCTGGGCGGCGCTGTTCAACCAGCGCGACGACCCCTCCGGCCTCGACTACGGCGCCATCGACAGCGCCCTTTGGGCCGCCTCCCGCCAGGTCACCAGCTGGCCGACGCACAACCTCTGGTCGACGTACTTCAGCCCGTGGAGCGCGGTGGTGGACAACACCACGGCCGGCCGCTTCACCGCCAGCGCCAACTGGGCCGTCGCGTCGAGCCTCACCGGCCGGTACGGCACCAACTACCGGCGGGCCGCCCCGGTCGCCGCCAGCGACGTCGCCTGGTACAAGGTCGACGTGCCCGAGACCGGCACCTACCGGGTCGACGTCTGGTACCCGGCGTCCACCGGCAACAGCGCCGCCACCCCGTACATCGTGGCCACCTCGACGGGCAACAAGACGGTGCACGTCGACCAGCGCAGCAACGGCGGGACGTGGCGCTCGCTGGGCACCTTCACCCTCGCCAAGGGCGACGGCAACAAGGTCGGCGTGAGCCGGTGGACCTCCGGCACCGGCCACGTCGTCGCGGACGCCGTACGCGTCACCCGGGTCTGAGCCACCGGGGCGCGCCGGGCGCGCGCCCCGGCGCGGGTGGTCCGGCCCGCCGCCGGGCCACCAGCGCCACGCGGGACAATGGGTGCTCCGCCCGCGTCCCGGCGAGCGGAGGGCTCACGATCGGCAGGAGAACGGTCAGCGTGTCGGAAACACCCCGGTCGTCGTCGGCGGCGGACCTGCGCGCCGACTGCGCCCGGTGCTTCGGGCTCTGCTGCGTCGCGCCCGCCTTCTCCGCGTCGGCCGACTTCGCCGTCGACAAGCCGGCCGGGCGGCCCTGCCCGAACCTGCGGGCCGACTCGCGCTGCGGCATCCACGCCGACCTGCGCGACCGCGGCTTCCCCGGCTGCACCGTCTTCGACTGCTTCGGCGCCGGACAGCGGGTGGCCCAGCACACCTTCGGCGGGCGGGACTGGCGCGCGGCGCCGGAGGGCGCCGCGCTCATGTTCGACACGTTCGCCGTGATGCGGCCGCTGCACGAGCTGCTCTGGTACCTGACCGAGGCGCTGGCGCTGCGCCCGCCGCAGCCGCTGCGCGACGAGCTCTCCGCCGCGCGCGCCGAGACCGAGCGGCTGGCCCGGGAGACCCCGGAGGCGCTGCTGACGATCGACGTGGACGCCTACCGGGGCCGGGTGAACCCGCTGCTGTCCCGCGCCGGGGACGCGGCGCGGGCGCGGGGCGGCCGGCCCGGCGCGGACCGGCGGGGCGCCCGGTTGTTCGGCGCCGACCTGCGCCGGGCCGACCTGCGCCGGGCGAACCTGCGCGGGGCCCTGCTGATCGGCGCGGACCTGCGCGGCGTCGACCTCGGCCTGGCCGACCTGACCGGCGCCGACCTGCGCGGGGCGGACCTACGCGGGGCGGACCTGTCGGACAGCCTGTTCCTGCACCAGTCGCAGCTCGACGCGGCCCGGGGCGACCGGCGGACGGCGCTGCCTCCCGGCCGGACGCACCCGGGGCACTGGTCGGGCCTGACGCTCACCCCGGTACGTGCCGATCGCCGGGGCGCGCCCGCCGCACGGAACGGACGAAAGAGCGGCCGGCAGTACGGCGCAGGCTCGGGTGGGGGCGCCCGCCGGTGACGACGCGACGGCCACCCGTCACCGCGGCCCGGCGACCGTCGCTCGGGCGCGCCGCCCGCCGACCGGCGGCCAGGTGACCGCCTCGCGGTAGCCGTCGCACACGGCGGACGTCTCTTGCGTGGATGGCCTCAGGCAGGCC
Organism: Micromonospora sp. NPDC004336; assembly: GCF_053602615.1. Taxonomy (NCBI): domain Bacteria; kingdom Bacillati; phylum Actinomycetota; class Actinomycetes; order Micromonosporales; family Micromonosporaceae; genus Micromonospora; species Micromonospora sp. NPDC004336. The sequence goes on along the minus strand of NZ_JBSGDY010000078.1, from coordinate 4,055 downwards.
GAGCCGACGGATCGTCGGAGGGTCCGCCGAGGGCCCGATGGGCGAGCTCGAGCACATCGCGCGTGATCTTCGCGGTGTCCAGCGGGTCACCGCGGACGATCAGGTCGTCGAGCAGCCCGTGCGCGGCGTGGTAGATCATGCGGAACGTCCAGTCCGGTCGGGCGCTGCGGAAGGCCCCGGCAGCGGCCCCGCGGACGACGAACTCGCAGATCAGCTCGATCACCCGGGCGTTGGATTCCCGGCACAACCGCAGGGCCTTGGCGTTGGCGGACCCGTACACCAGCCGGTGCAGCTCGGCGTTGCGGACGGCGTGGTCGATCAGCTCGGTCAGCAGCTCGTCGACGGTCGGCCACCAGGCACCACCGCGGTCCAGGACCTGCTCCGTGGTGACCACGAAGGCGTCGACGTACTCCTCCCACAGGGCGGCCAGGACGTGGTCCTTGGTCTCGAAATGAAGGTAGAAGCTGCCCTTGCCCATGTCGGCCGCGGTCGTGATGTCCGCGATGGTGGCATCCGCGAAGCCGATGGTCTGGAACACCTCGCGACCGGCGCGCAGTATGTCGGCACGGCGGGCCTCGGGAGTCTTGACGACGCGCTTGCGCCCGGCGCGTGCGGCGGTGTGGGACACGTTCTCCTCGTCTCCTTGGTCGACGTTGCCACCAGTGTATGACCGACCGTCGGTCAGTTGACTGACTGACGGTCAGTCAAATACCGTCGCGGTGACGTCGTACCCGGTCGCGGCCGACCACTCCTGCCCGCCATCTGCCCGACACGAGGACACCATGACCACATCGAGCCGCAGTACCCCTGCCCCGCGCGGCCGGGGCCTCCTACTCACGTTCATCTGCATCGGCATCTTCATGGTCTATCTGGACTCCACGATCGTTAACGTGGCGCTGCCGGAGATCCAGCGGGACCTGTCGACCGACATCACCGAGCTGCAGTGGATCATCGACGCCTACGCGTTGGCGGTCGCCTGCCTGCTACTCACCGCGGGCACCCTCGGCGACATTCTCGGCCGCAGGCGCATCTTCCTGGTGGGCCTGGTCGGCTTCCTGGTCGCCTCCGTGCTGTGCGCGCTGGCGCCCAGCTACGAGTTCCTGCTCGTGGCCCGCGTCCTCCAGGGTGCGGCCGGTTCGATCATGATTCCCGTGTCGCTGGCCCTGGTGTCCGCCACCTACCCGGAACCGGTGGCCCGCGCCAAGGCCATCGGCGCCTGGGCCGGGATCGGCGGCCTCGCCCTGGCGGCCGGCCCCGTGCTGGGCGGTGTGCTGGTCGATCACGTCGGCTGGCCGGCGATCTTCTGGGTCAACGTGCCGTTCGGGGTGACCGCCTTCGCCGTGCTGACCCGCCGGCTCGGGGAGAGCCGGGCGCCGGGCAAGCGGCGTGCCGACGTGGTGGGCCAGCTCCTGTTCGTCGTCGCCATGGTGGGTCTCGTCTACGGGCTCATCGAGGCGAGCGCCCGCGGCTGGAGCGACCCGCTGATCCTCGGCTCGTTCGGGCTGTCCGCCGTCGCCCTGATCGCGTTCGTGTCGTGGGAGCTGCACCAGCCCGACCCGATGCTGCCGATGAACCTCTTCCGCAGTCCCGTGGTCGTCGTCGCCGGCGCCGTGAACTTCCTCGGCCTCTTCGGCCTGTACGGCAGCATCTTCCTGCTGACCTTCTACCTCCAGCAGATCAACGGGCTGTCCACCACCGGGACCGGGCTGCGCTTCCTCGCGCTGAACGTGGCCATCATGGTGTTCTCGTACGTCGCCAGCGTGCTCGCCGCCCGCACCGGCCCCAAGGTCCCGATCATCATCGGGTCGGTGGCCAGTGCGGCCGGGCTGCTCCAGCTGGCCCGGCTGGAGCCCGCCAGCGGCTTCGGCGCGTACTGGTGGGCCCTGGCACTGCTGGGCGCCGGCGTCTCGCTGGTCGGCGCGCCCGCGACCGTGGCCCTGCTGTCCTCCGTACGCCCGGAGCAGGTCGGCACGGCCTCCGGCGTGTCGAACACCTTCCGCCAGGTGGGCAGCGTCTTCGGGGTCGCGCTCACGGGCACCCTCCTGCTGCGGCACCTGGGCGCCGCCGGGCCCGGCGCGCTCGCGTCCGTCCCCATGGCGCCGGAGCAGCGCGACGAGGCCGTCCGGGCGGTCTCCGCCGGCGACCTGGCGGCGATAGGCCGGTTGCCGGCGGCCCTTCGGGAGCCGGTGCTGCAGGCCGTCGCGCCGGTGTTCACCGACGGCCTGCGCATCGGCTTCGCGACGGCCGCGGTCGGCACGCTCGTCGGCGGCGTCTTCGCTCTGATCGTCCTCCCCGGTCGCCGCAAGCTCGCGGCGGCCCGAGCGGCAGCCACCCCCACCCACGCAACTGCGGCGCCGGTCACCCCGGAGGCGTCCCGTCAGCCCCGGGCCGCGCGGCGACGTTTCGTCCCGGCGCGCCCGGGAAGGCCGCACGGGCGGAGCGGCAACGGCGACCAGGGAGGCGACCGTGGGGTACCGAGCGCGCGACGGTGAGCTGCCGGTCGACCCGGCGCACGCCGAGGACGAGGCCGGGCAGGCGCGGCTGGTCCAGGTCGAGGCGGACACCGACGTCCCGCCGCCCGACGACACGACGACGAGGCCCGACATCGTCACCGAGGACGACGGGTCGGGCATGGCGGGCGGCGCGTCGGGCTGGGGCTGCTCGCGCAGGCGCTGCGCCCCGGCGGCGTCGACACCGTCGCCGTGGAGGACCCGGGCTCCCTCGGCGTGCGGCAGCAGCTGAACAACTGGCGGGTCGCCACTCCGCCGATCGCGGTCGACGCCGCCGGGCTGCGGGTCGACGAGCTGGCGGCCAGCGGCGTGCCGGCGGTGCTGCTCACCCCGGCCCACCAGTTCCCGACGGGCGTGGTGCTCGACGGCGACCGGCGGCGCCGCCTCGCCACCTGGGCCCGGGCCGGCGGCCTGATCGTCGAGGACGACTACGACGCCGAGCACCGCTACGACCGGCCGCCCGTGCCCGCCCTGCGGGCCATGCTGCCCGACCACGTCTGCTACGCGGGCAGCGTGTCGAAGCTGCTCGCCCCGGCCCTGCGGATCGGCTGGCTGCTGGTCCCGGCGCGGCACCGGGACGCGGTGGTCGAGGCCAGGCGCAACGCCGACCTCGGCAACGCGGTGCTGCCGCAGCTGGTGCTGGCCGAGCTGATGACGTCGGGCGTGCTGGAGCGGCAGCTGCGGCTGCTGCGCCGACGCCACGTCCGGCGGCGCGACGCGATGGTCGCCGCGATCGCCCGGCACCTGACGGGGGCGACGGTGCACGGGGCGGCGGCGGGGCTGCACCTGACGGTCACGCTCGACGGCGCGGTCACCGACACTGAGGTGGCGGCCCGGGCGTTGGAGCGCGGGGTGAAGGCCCAGCCGCTGTCCTGGCACTGCCAGCGCCCCCACCCGCCGGGGCTGGTCCTCGGCTACGCGGCCAACACCGTCTCCGACATCGAGGAGGGCGTCGAGGTGATCGCCACCGCGCTGGCCGGCTGACCGCCCCGGCCGGCGGCGGCTACGGCAGGTCGCTGTCGCCGCCCAGGTTCGCGATCATCCGGCGCAGGACGTTCAGCGCGGCGACGTACTCGTCGGTGCCGATGCCTTCGTGCATCCGCTCGTGGACCACCCGGTTGCGGGCGGCCGCGCGCAGGCGCCCGGCCTCGCCCGCCTCGGTGAGGGCGAGCCGGCCGGCGGCCTCGGTGGTCCAGCCCCGGCCGGCGAGGTCGGCGTAGACGGCGTCGAAGTCGGTGTCCTGGGTGTCGAACCGGGACAGCTTGGCGGTGAGGGCGGCGCGGGTCCACTCCCCGGGGGCGCCGGCGACGTGGTTGAGCGTCCACCAGTGCGGCTGGGTGAGGTCCTCCTCGGCGAGGGCGGCGCGCAGACCGCCGACGATGATCTCGCTCGCGGCGCCGCTCCAGTAGCCGATCGGCTGGGCGGCGAGCTGGTCCCGCGGGTACCCCTTGATCGTCATGTTGTGACCGTACGACCTCAAGCCGACTTGAGGTCAAGATCGCGTCCGGCGTCGGCGGCGCCACCCGGCCCGGCCGCCGGGGCGGT
>NZ_JBSGDY010000077.1:0-27458 GCF_053602615.1 Micromonospora sp. NPDC004336 | reverse complement strand
CCAGCCGGTGCCGGTCTTGCCGGCGACCCGCCACTCGGGCAGCGCCGCGGCCCGGCCGGTGGCGCCCTCGACGGTGGTCACCGCCTCCAGGATCGGAATCGGCGGCGGCGCGGGGCGTGGCATGCTCGGTGCCGTGACCGTACGCGCCGCCAGCACCGTCCTCGTGGGCCGCCAACCGGAGATCGCGGCCCTGCGCGACGCCCTCGCCCGGGCCCGCGCGGGAGAGCCGACGACCGTCCTGCTCGGCGGCGAGGCCGGGGTGGGCAAGACCCGCCTGGTGGAGGAGTTCGGCCGCTCGGCCGTCGACGCCGGCGCCCGGCTGCTGGTCGGCCAGTGCCTCGAACTCGGCGAGGCCGGCCTGCCCTTCGCGCCGTTCGCGGCGGCGCTGCGCGCGGTGCTGCGCCGCGACGGTCCCGGCGTCTTCGACGGCTACGAGGCGGAGTTCGCCCGCCTCCTGCCGGAGCTGGCCCGGGGGCCGGTCGGTGCCGCCGCGCCCGCCCCGGCGCCGCTCTCCGACGCGCCGCGCGGCTACCTGTTCGACCTGGTCGCCGAGCTGTTCCAGCGGTTGGCCGCCGGGCAACCCCTGGTGCTGGTGATCGAGGACCTGCACTGGGCCGACCGGTCCACCCGCGACCTCATCGCCTTCCTGGTGCGGGCCGCCCGCACGGCCCGGCTGCTGCTGGTCTGCACCTACCGCACCGACGAGCTGCACCGTGGGCATCCGCTGCGCCCCTTCCTCGCCGAGCTGGACCGGGCGCGCGGCGTCGAACGGATCGAGCTGGGCCGCCTCGACCGGGACGGCACGGGCGCGGTCCTCGCCGACCTGCTTGGCGCCGAGCAGGTCGCCCGTACGGTCGACGACGTCCACCACCGCACCCAGGGCAACCCGTTCTTCATCGAGGAGCTGGCCGCCGCCGGTGGTCCGATCGGCTGCGCCGCGCTGCCCGAGACGCTGCGCGACCTGCTGCTGGCCCGCGTGGACCGGCTGCCCGATCTGGCCCAGCGCGTGCTGCGCATCGCCGCGGCCGGCGGGACCCGCTTCGCCCACCAGCTCATCGCCGAGGTCGCGGGGCTGCCCGAGCCCGAGCTGGAGGACGCGCTGCGCGCCGCCGTCGCCGCCCAGCTCGTGGTGGCGGACCCGGAGGGCGACTACGAGTTCCGGCACGCGCTGGTCCGCGAGGCGGTGCACGACGAGCTGCTGCCCGGCGAGCACGCCCGGCTGCACGCCCGCTTCGCGGCGGCCATCGAGGCGCAGCCGCACCTCGTGGGGGCCGGCCGCGCCCCGGCCGAGATCGCCCATCACTGGTACGCCGCACACGACCACCCCCGGGCCCTGGTCGCCGCCCGCACCGCCGCCTGCGCCGCCGCCGACCGGTACGCGTACGCGGAGCAGAGCCGGCTGCTGGAGCGCGTGCTGGAGCTGTGGGAGCTGGTGCCCGACGCGGGCGACCGGCTCGGCATGGACCACCTCGCGGTGCTGGAGGAGACGATCGCGGCGGCCACCACCGCCGGCGACTACCAGCGGACGCTCACCCTCACCCGGGCCGCCCTGGCGGAGGTGGACAGCGGCGCCGAGCCGCTGCGCGCCGCGCGGCTGCTGGACCGGCGCGGCCGGATGCTGGCCATGGTCGGCAAGAGCGACGGCACGGCCGAGCTGTGGGAGGCGTACCGGCTGACGTCGGCGGTGCCGGACGGGCCGGAGCGGGTCCGGCTGCTCGCCGACATCGCCGCGCACCTGATGCGGACGGACCCCGAGGACGCGGCCGCGCTCGCCGCCGAGGCGAGGGCGGCGGTGGAGGCGTACGGGGACGACCCGGAGCTGCTGCCGACCCGGATCACCATTCTCTGCCGTACCGAGTCCTCGCCCGAGCGCCGCCTCGCCGGGTTGCGCCAGGCCGAGGAGCGGGCCCGCGCCGCAGGCTCCGCGCCGGCGTTGGTGAGCGCGCTGGTCCACCTCTCCGACGTGCTCTTCGAGCTGGGCCGGTACGCCGAGTCGGCCGACGCCGCCGCCACCGGGGTGACGGAGGCGCGGCGGGTCGGCATCAGCCGTTCCGTCGGGGCGTACCTGCTGTCGAACCAGGCCGAGGCGCTGATCGCATTGGGTCGCTGGGACGAGGCCGACGCGGCGTGCGCGGAGGCGGCCCGGATCGATCCGCCGGGCGTCTCGGGCATGCACTGGCTGGAGCTGCGCGCGGGCCTGCGGCTGGCCCGGGGCCACCCGGGCGCGGAGGAGCTGGTGGGGCGGGCCCTCAGCTTCCTGGCCCGGCCGTACCTGTGGCCGAACCACCGGCTGCCCCTGCGGGAGCTGCGCATCCAGGCGGCGCTGGCGGCGGACGACCCCGCCGAGGCCGTCCGCGCGGCCCGCGACGCGCTGGCCGACGAGCGCCTGCCGCAGCTGCCCCACGAGGGCTGGCCGGTGCTCAGCGCCGTCGCCCGCGCGGCGGCGCTGGCCGGCGACCACGGGCTGGCCGCCGACGCGTCCGCGATCGCCGCCCGGCTGCCCGCCCGCGTCCCGGTCGAGCGGGCGCACGCCGCCCAGGTGGGCGCCCTCCTGTCGGCCGGTGCCGAGGCGCTGCCGGCGTGGCGGGCGGCGGTCGAGGCGTGGCGCGCGGACGGGCAGCCGTACCCGCTGGGACGGGCGCTGCTGGCGCTCGCCGAGGCGGCCGCCGCGGCGGGGGAGCGGGACGAGGTGGCGGCGGCGGTGGCCGAGGCGGCCACGATCGCCGACCGGCTCGGCGCGACGCCGCTCGCCGAGCGGGCCGCCACACTGGCCCGCCGGGTGGGGCTGCGCGGGGCGACCCGGGGCCGCCCCGGCGCCGACCTGCTCACCCTGCGGGAGCGGGAGGTGCTGCGGCTGGTCGCCGAGGGGCACAGCAACAGCCGGATAGCCGAGGAGCTGTTCATCTCGCCGAAGACGGCGAGCGTGCACGTCTCACGGATCATCGCCAAGCTCGACGTGAGCAACCGGGTCGAGGCCGCCGCGCTGGCGCACCGTCTCGGCCTGCTGGGCGAGCCCGCCGCCTCCCACTGACCGGGGGCGCAGAGCGCCGCCCAGCGTGACGCGCCACCCGGTCAGCCGGGGCGGCGGGCATCAGCTCCGGTACGGCGGGGGCGGAGGGTGCCGCTTCCGGCTCAGCCGAGCGGCGAGTGCCGCCTCCCGCCGGCCACCGGTCGGCGGGAGGTCGGTCGGTGCCGGGTCAGCCCGCGGTGACCGGGGCGCCCTCGCGGGCCTCCAGGGCCTGCCGGTAGAGCCGGCCGGCGCGGTAGGAGGAGCGCACCAGCGGCCCGCTCATCACGCCCGCGAAGCCGATCTCCTCGGCCTCCTCGCGCAGCTCGACGAACTCCTCCGGCTTGACCCAGCGGGTGACCGGGTGGTGCCGGGGGGTGGGGCGCAGGTACTGCGTGATGGTGATCAGCTCGCAGCCGGCCTCGTGCAGGTCGCGCAGCGCCTGGGAGACCTCGGCGCGCTCCTCGCCCATGCCCAGGATGAGGTTGGACTTGGTGACCAGCCCGTCGGCGCGCGCCTGGCGGATCACGTCCAGCGAGCGCTCGTAGCGGAACGCCGGCCGGATCCGCTTGAAGATCCGGGGCACGGTCTCCACGTTGTGCGCGAGCACCTCCGGGCGGGCGCCGAAGACCTCGGCGAGCTGCTCGGGGACGGCGTTGAAGTCGGGGATCAGCAGCTCGACGCCGCAGCCGGGCTGGAGGGCGTGGATCTGCCGGACGGTCTCGGCGTAGAGCCAGGCGCCGCCGTCGGGCAGGTCGTCGCGGGCCACGCCGGTGATCGTCGCGTAGCGCAGGCCCATCGAGACCACCGACTCGGCGACCCGGCGCGGCTCGTCGGCGTCGAACTCGGCCGGCTTGCCCGTGTCGATCTGGCAGAAGTCGCAGCGCCGGGTGCACTGGTCGCCACCGATGAGGAAGGTGGCCTCCCGGTCCTCCCAGCACTCGTAGATGTTGGGGCAGCCGGCCTCCTGGCAGACGGTGTGCAGCCCCTCGCGCGAGACGAGCCCGCGCAGTTGCGTGTACTCCGGGCCCATCTTGGCCTTGACCTTGATCCACGGCGGTTTGCGCTCGATCGGCGTCTCGGCGTTGCGCGCCTCGATGCGGAGCAGACGCCGCCCCTCGGGGGCGGGCGTCGCGGTGCGCGCTACCTGGCCGGTCGTCGGCGCGGAGTGCTCGATCGTCACGAAACCGAGCCTACGCCCGACGGCGGCCGTCGATGTACCGCGGGCGACGGGCGTCACGCCGGAAGTCTTGTGACGCCGCACACCGCGCCCGGGAAGAACGGCGTCACACGGGACGTCGGACAGGTGCTAGCGTGCCGGGCAGAGCTGTGACGGAGCCGAGTAGCGCCCCGACCCGCCAGTTGAAGAGAGCCGCCGGTTGCTGCGAGGCGGTCTGGCCCCGGCGTGCGAAGACCCTCCCGAGCTGCGGGAAGAACGGCCGGTGACGCGCGACGCGCCGTCCGCCCAGTAGAGCCCGCCCGGCTGGCCCCGGTGAAAAGGCGACGAACGAGGCTCCCGCTCCGGCGGGGGCGAAGGTGTGGTGGCACCGCGAGGTTCCCGCTCGCCCACACCTCCCGGGGATCGCGTTGCGATTGATCGAGGAGGTAACGCCGTGCAACGCATCCTTTCCCACCAGCTCTCCGCCCATGTCGGCGAGGACGTCCGCATCGCCGGCTGGGTGCACCGCCGCCGGCTGCTCAAGTCGGTGGCCTTCCTGATCGTGCGGGACTCCGCCGGCCTCGCCCAGGTGGTGGTCACCGACCCGGCCGTCCGCGCCGAGCTGGACGGGCTCGGCGAGGAGACCGTCGTCGAGGTCACCGGCACGGCGGTCGCGAACCCGACCGCGCCCGCCGGGGTCGAGCTGACGGCCCCGACGGTACGACCGCTCGGCCCGCCCGCCGCACCGCCGCCGTTCGACCTCTACCGGCCGGCGCTCACCGCGAGCCTGCCCACCCAGCTCGACCACGCGCCCGTGGCCCTGCGCCACCCGACCCGCGCGGCGGCGCTGCGCGTCTCGGCGGCGGCGGTGGCCGGTTTCCGGGCCGCGCTCGACGCCCGCGACTTCGTGGAGATCCACACCCCGAAGGTGGTCGGCTCGTCCACCGAGAGCGGGGCGAACGTCTTCGCGCTGGACTGGTTCGGCCGGCCCGCGTACCTGGCCCAGTCGCCGCAGTTCTACAAGCAGCTCATGGTCGGCGTCTTCGAGCGGGTCTACGAGGTCGGGCCGGTGTTCCGGGCCGAGCCGCACGACACGGTGCGGCACCTGGCGCAGTACACCTCGCTCGACGCCGAGCTGGGCTTCGTCGCCGACCACCGGGACGTGATGGCGGTGCTGCGGCACACGCTGGCCGGCATGCTCGACGCGGTACGCGGGCGGGCCGGCGCCGCGCTCGCCACGCTCGGCGTCGAGGCCCCCGAGGTGCCGGCGGAGATCCCCGCCGTGCACTTCACCGAGGCGCTCAGGATCGCCGGCGCGCCGGCCGACGAGCCGGACCTGGCCCCGGCGCACGAGCGGGCGCTGGGGGAGTGGGCGCGGCGGGAGCACGGCTCCGAGTTCCTCTTCGTCACCGGCTACCCGATGGCGAAGCGCCCCTTCTACACCCACCCCGACCCGGCGCGGCCCGCGTACTCGAACGGGTTCGACCTGCTGTTCCGCGGGCTGGAGCTGGTGACGGGCGGGCAGCGGCTGCACCGGCACGCCGACTACCTGGCGGCGCTCGCCGCGCGGGGCGAGCCGGTCGAGCCGTACGCCGGCTACGTCGACGCGTTCCGGCACGGCATGCCGCCGCACGGCGGCTTCGCCATCGGGCTGGAACGCTTCGTGGCCCGCCTGACCGGCGCGGCCAACGTCCGCGAGGTCACCGCCTTCCCCCGCGACCTCCACCGCCTGACCCCCTGACCGCCCCCGCCGCCCCCGCCCCCGGCCCCCTAGCCCTCGTTGATCATGACGTTGTCGTCGTCGGCATCGGCGTGTCGCGCCGACAACGTCATGATCAACGCGGCAGGGGTGGGGTGGGGGGTGGTGGGGCGGGGGGTGGTGGGGCGGGGGGTGGGGGGTCAGGTTGGGCCGAGGAGGTCCCAGAGGTTGCCGGCTATGTCGCGGAAGACGGCGACCCGGCCGTACGGCTCGGGGCGCGGCGGCTTCACGAACTCGACGCCCGCCTCGACCATCCGGCGGTGGGCGGCGTCGAAGTCGTCGACGCGGAGGAAGAAGCCCACCCGGCCGGCGACCTGGTCGCCAACCGCCTGCGCCTGCCGGTCGCCGTCGGCGCGGGCCAGCAGCAGCCCGGTCTGCCCGCCGGGCGGCCGGACGACGACCCAGCGCTTCGGGCGGCCGTCGTTGGTCAGCGAGGGCGAATCCTCGACCAGGTCGAAGCCGAGCACCTCGGTGAAGAACGCGATGGCCGGGTCGTACTCGGCCACGACGATCGTGACCAGGTCGATCCGCACCGGTCAGGCCGCGACGAGGGTGGGCAGGTGGCGCTCGACGACCGGCAGCACGTCGGCCACGGTGACCGGGCGGCCCAGCTCGGCGGTGAGCGAGGTGACCCCGGCGTCGCGGATGCCGCAGGGCACGATCCGGTCGAAGTGCCCCAGGTCGCAGTCGCAGTTGATGGAGAAGCCGTGCAGGGTGACCCCGCGGGCGACCCGGATGCCGATGGCCGCGACCTTGCGGGCCGGCCCCCGGTCGTCCTCGGGCACCCAGACGCCGCTGCGCCCGTCGACCCGGCCGGCGCTCAGCCCGAACTCGGCGCAGACGTCGATCAGCAGCTGCTCGGTGCGGCGCACGTAGGCGACCACGTCCACCGGGTCGGGCAGCCGCACGATCGGGTAGCCCACGAGCTGCCCCGGGCCGTGCCAGGTGATCTTCCCGCCCCGGTCCACGTCGACGACCGGGGTGCCGTCCACCGGGCGGTCCCACGGCTCGGTGCGCTTGCCTGCGGTGTAGACGCTCGGGTGCTCCAGGAGCAGCACGGTGCCGCCGCGCTCCCCGGCCACCACCGACTCGTGCAGCCGGCGCTGCTCGTCCCAGGCGGCCTGGTAGTCGAGCACACCGGCGCGGACGGCCGTGAGGCCGGGGGTCGTCGTGGTCACGCCGCCAAGCCTAGACCCGTACCGGCCGGTCACCTCCGGTGACGCGGCTCACGGGCAGGCCGGCGGCGGGGCGGCCCGGTGACCGGGCTCAGCCCTGCGGGACGCGCCAGAGCCACACGTCGTCGACCCGCTCGGGCGGGCCGAGCAACGCGGTCACGGTGCGCCGGATCGCCTCCTCGTCGACCGGCCACTTCGCCCCGTGCACCTCGTCGGCCAGCACGATCGTCTCGATCCGCCAGTGCCGCAGGTCGGCGCGGACCTCCTGGATGGTGCCCTCGGTGACGATCGGCACCAGCCCGGTCCGCCCCGCCTGGTCCACCAGCGCGCCGAACGGGCGCGGCGCCGGGCCGATCCGGCCCCGGCCGTCGGGGCCGCCCGGCCCGAGGAAGAAGCCGGAGGGGATGGCGAACTCGCCCTGCCGGTGCGCCAGGGCGTACGCCTGCCAGCGCTGCCCGTCGGGATAGACGTCGAGGGTCAGCGGCACCGGGGTCAGCACCCCGCCCGGGGAGACGTGGTCGCGCCAGGTGCCGGCGGTGATGAACCGGGGGATCGGCTCGCGCTCGATGGTCAGCAGCGGGGTGGGCAGCAACGGCAGCAGCGCTACCGCGAAACCGGCCCACCAGGCCCGCCGGGCCGCCGGGCGCCGGGGCGGGTCGGCGCGGAGCTGGTCGACGGCGTACGCGAGCAGCACCCCGACCACCGGCGCCACCACCAGCGCCAGCCGGGCGGGCAGGGCGGCGTTCACCACCGGCAGGTGCCCGAGCAGGTCGAACGGCATCGGCAGGTCGGTGCGCCGCCCGTCGACCTTGGCCTCGGGCCCGAACGAGAGCACCGCGAAGACCACGGCGGTCACGCCCAGCGCCCACAGGGTCGCCCGGCGGCCCGCGTCGGCCCGGCGCCACAGCATCACGAGACAGGCGACGGCGAGCAGCAGCAGGGGGAGCCCGAAGAACGAGTTCTCCTCCGTCGGGTTGGGCGCCAGCCGGGTGCCCAGCCCCACCTCGCCGGCCAGCGAGCGGCGCGGGTACGCCCCGAACGCGACCACGTCCTCCGAGTGGATGACCGCGTCGAAGCCGGTGCCGTGGAAGCGCTGCGGGCCGGCGAAGTGCAGCCAGAGCGGGTACGCCAGCAGCACCCCGGCGACCACGGCGGTCGCCGCGAGCCCGCGCAGGAAGCCGGGCAGCGCCGCCCGCGCCTCGGCGCGGTGGGCCGGGTGCAGCGCCCAGACGGCGACGAAGACGCCGAGCGCCAGCGCGGTGAAGAAGAGCCCCTCGGCGGCGATGGAGAAGGCGACGGCCACGAGCGCGCCGAGGATCGCGCCGTCGCGCAGCGGTCGCCGGGAGCGGCGCAGCGCGAACGTCCGCCAGACCAGCAGGGGCACCAGCCAGCCGGCGGTCCAGTTCAGATGGGCGTTGGCGTGCGAGACCATGCCGGGGGAGAAGCCGATGAACAACCCGCCGACCGCGGCGGCGAGCGGGCTGCGGACCAGGTGCCGGGAGAGCAGCCAGTACCAGGCGAGCGCGGTGGCGGCCAGGTTGAGGGTGAGGATCACCAGGAACGTCACCGAGGGGCCGAGCAGGTACGTCAGGGGAGCGAAGACCACCGCGTACACCGTGATCGAGGTGTTGACCGCGAGGTTGACCCCGTCGGGGACGTTGACCAGGTAGGTGAAGAGCGGGTTGTCGCCGTGGGTCACCGCGTGCCCGCCGAAGGCCAGCAGCCACTCGAAGAGCGCCTGGTCGCTGGAGTTGACCGTGATGGCGCGACCGTTCGGGTCCCGCCACAGCCCGCTGGTCACCCAGACGGCGAGCGCCAGCGCGACCAGCGCCACGATCAGGTCGGCCCGGCGGTCCCGGGTGACGCGGGGAGGCGGGGTCGGCGACGGCGCCACGGACGGGGAGGTCGGCACGCAGCGGACGTTACCAACCGGACCTGGACACGCCGGTCAGGACGCACATCCTCCCGACGGCGATTGTGTGAGCGTGGCCCATGTCACACCATCGACGCATCGACGTAACGTCGCGGCAATTCGCGGGTGACCCAGTTCACAAACCGCCCCCAGGAGGCCCCCGTGCGCCGCTCCCCGTCCCTGTCCACCCGGCTGACCGGCGCGGTCGCCGGGCTGGTCCTCGCCGCCACCGCGGTGGTGACCCTCGCCGCCCCCGCCCAGGCCGCCACCCTGACCCAGGTCACCGGCTTCGGCTCCAACCCCGGCAACCTCGCCATGTACGCGTACCGGCCGGACAACCTGCCGGCCGGAGCCCCGGCGGTCGTGCTGCTGCACGGCTGCACCCAGAACGCCGCCGGCTACTTCGCCAACTCGGGCTGGCAGAAGTTCGCCGACCAGTGGAAGTTCGCCCTGATCGTGCCGCAGCAGTCCAGCGCCAACCAGCCGCTGAGCTGCTTCAACTGGTTCGTCGAGCAGGACATCACCCGGGGCTCCGGCGAGGCGCTGTCGATCAGGCAGATGGTCGACCACGCCCGCGCCAACTACGGCACCGATCCGAGCCGGGTCTTCGTCAGCGGGCTCTCCGCCGGCGGGGGGATGAGCGCGGTCATGCTCGCCACCTACCCGGACGTCTTCGCCGCCGGCTCGGTCGTCGCCGGCCTGCCGTACCGCTGCTCGCCGCCCGCCTCCACCAGCACCTGCCAGTACAGCGGGGTGAACAAGACCCCGCAGCAGTGGGGTGACCTGGTCCGGGCCGCGTACCCCGGGCACACCGGACCGCGCCCCCGGGTCGCCATCTGGCACGGCACCTCGGACTCCACCGTCGTACCGGCCAACGCCACCGAGCTGCGCGACCAGTGGACCGACGTCCGGGGCGTCTCCCAGACCCCGACCAGCACGGCGTCGCTGCCGGCCAACACCAGCCTGGAGGTGTACGGCGACGACGACGTGCGCGTCTACCGGATCTCCGGCATGGGCCACGGCACCCCGGTGGACCCCGGCTCGGCCGCCGACCAGTGCGGCACCGCCGCCGCGTACCTGCTGGACACCATCTGCTCCGCCTACCACGACGCGGTCTTCTTCGGCCTGAACGCCGGAACGAACCCCGGCCCCACCCCGACCGCCTCTCCGACCGCGACCCCGACGGCCTCTCCAACGGCGACCCCGACCACCTCTCCAACGGTGGCCCCGACCACCTCTCCAACGGTGGCCCCGACCTGCGTGACGGCCAGCAACTACGCCCACGTCACCGCCGGCCGCGCCTACCACTCCGGCGGCTACGCCTACGCCAACGGCTCGAACGCCAGGATGGGCCTCTACAACACCTTCTACACCACCACCCTCAAGCAGACCGGCCCCAACCACTGGCTGATCGGCTGCTGACCCACCCACCCACCCTCCCTCCCCGACCCTCGCCCCCTCCCCTCCCCTCCCCTCCCCTCCACCCGCCCTCGAGCCGTTGATCATGACGTTGCCTTCGCCGCGCCCGGCGTGTCGCGCCGGCAACGCCATGATCAACGGGGAAAGGGGGGAAGGGGGGCGGGAGGGGAGGGGGAGTGAGGGGTCAGGGGGTGGTCAGGGGGTGGTCAGGGCGGCTTGCAGGGCGGTGCGCAGGGTGGGGTGGCGGTAGGTGAAGCCGGCGTCGGTCAGCACGCCGGGGAGGACGCGGGTGCTGGTCAGCGCCTCGTGGGCGAAGCCGCCGAGCACCACCTTCAACGCCACCGCCGGGATCGGGACGATCGCCGGCCGGCGCAGCTGCCGGGCCAGCTCGCGGGTGAACTCGGCGTTGGTCACCGGCGCCGGCCCCACCCCGTTGACCGGCCCCGCCACGTCGTCGCGGGCCAGCAGGAACACCACCGCGTCCAGCCAGTCCGCCAGGGAGATCCACGGCAGCCACTGCCGGCCGCTGCCGAGCCGCCCGGCGATGCCCAGCCGGAACGGCAGCAGCTGCGGCTTGAGCAGCCCGCCGTCGCGGTGCAGCGGGAGCCCAGTGCGCAGCCGCACCACGCGTACGCCCGCGTCCTCGGCCGGTCGGGTCGCGGCCTCCCAGACCCGGCAGACGTCGGCGAGGAAGCCCTCGCCGGCCGGCGCGTCCTCCTCGACCGTCCGGTCGCCGGTGTTGCCGTACCACCCGACGGCCGAGGAGTTGAGCAGCACCCGCGGCCGGTCGCCGGCGGGCAGCCCGGCGATGGTGATCGCCAGCGTGGTGGTGGTGTCGACCCGGCTGGACCGGATCAGCTGCCGGTACCCGTCGTTCCACCGCCGGTCGCCGACGCCCGCGCCGGCCAGGTTCACCACCGCGTCCGCCTCCGCCACCGCCGCCGGGTCGAGCTGCGCGGCGGGCGGGTTCCACTGCCGCTCGTCGGGGGTGTGCGGCGGCCGGCGCACCAGCCGGGTGACCCGGTGCCCGTCCGCCGTGAGCCGGTGGGCCAGCCGGGTGCCGAGGAAACCGGACGCGCCGGCCATGAGGATCCGCATGCCCATATCTTCGGGTACGCAGCCGCCTCCGGATGCGTGGAGCGGGTCACCCGCCGGTCGTCGCCGGTGTGTGGCGTAGGTCGGCCAGGAGCCGCTCGACCTCGGCGAAGGCGTCGTCGGGCAGCGGGCCGAGGGCCAGGGTGGCGAAGTTCTCCCCGGCCTGGGCCACCGTCCGGCACCCGGGAATCGGCACCGTCCGGGGGCTGCGGGCCAGCAGCCAGCCGAGCGCGCCCTGGGCGAGGGTGCGGCCGTCGGCGGTGAGCGCCGCCCGGATCCCCTCCACCCGGGCCGCCCACTCCGGCGTGGGGCGGCCGTCGGTGAACCAGACCAGCCACTCGGGGGCCATCCCGCGTACGTCGTCCCGGCCGACCGCCCGCGTCGACCCGGTGAGCAGCCCCATCGCCAGCGGCCCCCGGTTGAGGGCGGCCAGGTCGGCCGCCTCGCAGAGCGCCAGCATCTCGGCGTTGTCCAGCAGCACCGACTGGTCGTGCTGGATCGCGGCGCAGTGCGGCCCGGCCGCCGCGAACGCCGCCGCCGAGGCGGGGTCGTCGGTGCTCCACCCGTACGCCCGGATCTTGCCCTGGGCGACCAGGTCCTCCAGCGTGCCGACCAGATCGAGCGCGGCGGGCGCCGGCAGGTCGTTGAGGTGCAGTTGGTAGAGGTCGACGTGGTCGGTGCCGAGCCGGCGCAGCGACTCCTCCAGGCTCGCCACCGCGTGGCCGGGACTGGGGTCGGTGCCGGTCCAGCGCCGGGTCGCCTCGTCGGAGCGGTTGCCGAACTTGGTGGCGATCACCGCCCGGTCGTGCGGCCGGCCAAAGCCCGGCCGAGGACCCGCTCGCTGTGCCCGGCGCCGTAGTTGCTGGCGGTGTCGAAGAGGGTCACGCCGAGGTCGAGTGCGGCGTGGACGGTGCGGACCGACTCCTCGTCGTCGACCTCGCCCCAGCCGAACGGCTGGCCGTCCTCGCCCCACAGTGGACCGCCGATCGCCCAGCAGCCCATGCCGAGCGCGCTGACCTCGATACCGCTGCGACCCAGAGTTCGTGTCGTCGTCATGCCCACAGCGTTCAACCTGGAGTGCGCTCCAGGTCAAGTACGCTGCCCGGATGACCGGGTACGCGCCCTCCGAGGCCGCGCGGCGCAGCGGCTTCAGCCTCGACACCCTGCGCTACTACGAGAAGGTCGGCCTGCTCAGCGGCATCGGGCGCACGTCGGGCGGGCGGCGGGTCTTCACCGACGACGACCTGGGGTGGCTGGTGCTGTTGCGCTGCCTGCGCGACACGGGCATGCCCGTCGCCGAGATGTGCCGCTACGCCGAGCTGGCGCGGGAGGGGGAGCACACCGTCGGCGAGCGGAAGGCCCTGCTGGAGCGGCACGCCACCCGGGTCGAGGAGCAGATGCGCCTGATCCAGCGCCAGTACGACCACCTCCGCGAGAAGATCCGCTTCTACGAGCGAATCCCCGAGACGCACTGACCCGAGCCGAGCGGTCTCGCGCCGTCAGGTCCTGGCCGGCGTCCCGGCGGGCTGGTCGGGAGCGGTGGTGGCGAGGATGCCGGCGAGTGCGGACCGCGCGTCCTGGAGGGCGGAGATCCTGCCGTCCAGGCTGTCGAGCTGCACGCGCAGCGTCGGCGCCGCGCAGTGCTCCAACTCCGGGCCCGGGCCCTCGACGCAGGGCAGCACCTCCCGGATGACGCTGGTGGTCAGGCCGGCGGCGAGCAGCGCCCTGATGTGGTGGACGGTCGGCACGGCGTCCTCGGCGTACCGCCGGTGGCCGCCCCCGGCGCGATGGGAGGCGAGCAGCCCCTGCTCCTCGTAGTAGCGCAGCAGGCGCGGGCTGACGCCGGTCGCACGCGCCAGATCCCCGATCTTCATGTCGTGTGATCCCCCTCATGCGCGCTTGAAACTCACACCAGTGGCACATTCTACGGTCTGGACATGACCAGTTTCGTAGTTCACCGCGACGGCCGGGCGGCAACCGCCGAGGACCTCGCGCCGCTCGCCTTCGCCGGCTATGCCCACTTCACCGCCATGCAGGTGCGCGACGGCGGGATCCGGGGCCTCGACCTCCACCTGGAGCGGCTGCGGTCCGCCTCCGTCGAGATGTTCGGCCGGGCGCTGCCCGACGATCGCGTGCGCTCCTTCCTCCGCGCGGCGGTGGCGGCCGGCCCGGCCGACCTGTCGCTGGTGGCCACGGTCTACTCGCCGGCGGGTGAGTTCACCGTCGCGGGCGCCGACGCCGAGCTGGAGGTGCTGGTCCGCACCGGGCCGGCCGCGTCCGGTCCGGCGGGCCCGCTGGCACTGGCGACGGTCGAGCACGAGCGGGTCCTCCCCACCATCAAGCACGTCGGCGAGGTCGCCAAGACCTACTTCCTCCGCCAGGCCGTCGGGGCAGGCTTCGACGACGCCGCCTTCGTCGACCGTCGGGGCCGCCTCAGCGAGGCGTCCATCTGGAACCTCGCCTTCTGGGACGGCAGCGCGGTGGTGTGGCCCGAGGCCGAGGTGCTGGGCGGGACGACGATGGGCATCGTCCGCCGCCAGTTGGACCGCCTCGGGGTTCCCCAGCGGGTACGGGACGTCACGCTCGCCGACCTGCCCACGCTGGCCGGGGGCGTGGTGATGAACTCGTGGACGCCGGGCGTGGCGCTGCGCCGGATCGACTCCGTACCCCTGCCCGAGGCGCCGTCCTTCGTGGAGCTGCTCCACCGCGCCTACCGGGCCGAGCCGCTCACCTCGCCGTAGCGCTGCTCCCCGCCGGCGGTCGAGGGCACCGGCCGGTGCGGCGCGCGGGTGCCGGCGGGAACGTCTGCCGGGCCCGCGGCACCCCGGGCCGGCAGTGGCGGGCGGGGCCGGTGCCGACGCTCAGGCGGCGGCCCTCAGGCGGGCCAGCACCGGCGTGAGCGGGTCGAGCGCGTCGGCGCGGACGACGAACCGGGTGACGCCCCAGCGGCGGCGGTGCGCGGCGACCGCCGCGACGATCTCGTCCTCGGTGCCGATCAGTACGAACGGCGTGGCCAGCAGCTCGGCGACGGTCAGGCCGGTCTCCCCGGCGAACTGCGCGGCGGCGGCCTCGGCGTCGTCGGTGACGGCGACGTGCTGCACGAGCGCCTCCAGCGCCGGCGGCTCGGCGCGCCCGGCCGCCCCCGTCGCGACGCTGGCCAGCTGCGCCTCGATGTCGGCCTCGCGCCAGCGCACCTCGTGCATGTAGCCGTCGGGCAGGGTGCGGCCCAGGCCGGCCAGCCCGACCACGTCGGCGTGGGCGCCGGCCCAGCGCAGCATCGCGGAGTTCGCCGTGCCGAGCGTCAGCGGGATGCGCCGCACCGGGCGCGGCGTGTCCAGCCGCGCGCCCCGCACGACCAGGTCGGGGGTGTCGACGGTGATTTCCTCGCCGTCGAGCAGGGCGCGGACGGCCTCGGCGACCGCCAGGCACCGACGCACCCGGCCGGCGACGTCGGGGCGTTCCCGCCCGACCGCCCGCCACTCGGCCGGGGTGTGGCCGGCGCCGAGGCCGAGCCAGGCCCGCCCGCCGGAGACCAGGTCGAGGGTGGCCACGTCCGAGGCGAGCAGCATCGGCTCCCGGATGCCGGCGTTGGAGACGTACGAGCCGAGGCCGATCCTCGACGTCACCGCCGCGGCGGCGGCCAGGGCGACGAACGGCGAGGTCGTCCTGCCCGGATGGTCGGCGGTGGAGAGGCTGTCGAAACCGGCGGCCTCGGCGCGCCGGGCCAGGTCCAGCCAGGTCGGGCCGTCGGACGGGGTCGCCTGGAGGGAGAAGATCGCCATGCGCCAACCCTGCCGGTCGCGGGGCCGCCCGACCAGCCCGACGCCGGTGATTCTGCTACCGGCAGACCTTGCCCGCCCCCGGGCGTCGCGACGGGAACCGGGTGCGCCGCGACGCCACGGCGACAGTACGCGATGGCCGCGGGATTCCTTGCGGTGTCAGGTCGACGGCTCGTCCGAGACCTGCTCGCGCCAGCGGCCGCGCCAGGCGGCCTCGTGCGCCTCGTGGGTGGTCCGCTCCTCGAACACCGCCTCGCGGAGGGCGCGCCGGGAGTCCGCCATGACCACCGCCTCGACCGCCACCAACCCGACGCAGATCGCCGTGAGCAGGGCGAGGGTGGCCAGGCCGGGCAGCCGGTAGCCCACCGGCAGGGCGGCGGCGAGCACGACGACCGTGCCCGCCCTGGTCCAGGAGAGGGTGTGCAGGGTACGCAGCTGGAACAGCATGTTCGCGCACAGGAAGCAGAGCACGCCGCCGAAGAGCAGCGCCACGCCGGGACCGGCCACCGGCTCGGACACCGGCACCGCCGGGTCGGCGACGGTGTGCACGATCTCCTCCGCGCCGAGCGAGAACACGATGATCCCGGCGATCATCGGCAGGTGGAGATAGGCGTACGCGTCCCGGGCCATCGCCACCCGGGAGCGGCCCTCCGCCGCGTGCAGGGCGATCCGGGCGGCGGGACCGATCACGTCGTAGTGCGCCCACCACAGCGCGGCCGTGAAGAAGATGCCGAGCACCGCCGCGGCGACCGCCGGCCAGGTCGGGGGCTGACCGAGCAGGTTGCTGCCGACGCCGACCGAGATGACCGACTCGCCCAGCGCGATGATCAGGATGAGGTCGTAGCGCTCGGTCCAGTGCTCGGCGGAGGCCACCGTCCAGCCCCAGGCGCCCGCGACCAGGCCCATGCCGTACTGGAGCACGACGACGCCGATCCAGAGCCCGTCGCGCACCAACGCGGCGCGGCCCGGGTCGTCGATCTGCGGCGGGATCAGCGCGGCGGCCGTGAGCAGCAGGGTGCTGGTGACCAGCTCGGGGGAGTACTTGAGCAGCATCCGGCGTTCGCCGGGCCGCTCCCGCGCGACGTGCCAGTACAGCAGCAGGTGCACGAGCCGGATCACCAGGTAGCTCAGCGCGACGACCATCGGCCCGGCCGCGACGTCCCGCACGTCGCCGAACGCCTGGGGCAGGGAGAGCGCGAAGCAGAACAGGGCGGCCATCCCGACGACCATCAGCGCCGGCACGAAGCCCTCGCCGAGCCGGACGCGGGTGGCCACCACGCAGTGCACCACCCACACCCACCAGAGCACGGTCAGCACGAGCAGGGCGTGCAGCAGCTGCTGACCGGTGACGTTGGCGGCGGTGGCCCTGGTGATGATGAAGAACGAGAAGACGAAGACCAGGTCGAAGAAGACCTCGAACCGGTCGACCCGGGCGCCGGGGGCGACCGCGACGGCGGGTCCCAACCGCTTGCCCCACCGGAAGCCGCCCACCAACCCACTCTGGCAGCGTCCCGGCCGTGCCGCGCCGGAATCGGGCCACGGCGGACCCCGGCCGGCGGCCACCACCGCCCGGACCCCGCCAGGCGAAGGTGCGGGCGTCGCCGGGCCCGCCCGGGTCGGGTCGACCGACAAGGCCCGGACCCCCGCCAGGCGAAGGTGCGGGCGTCGCCGGGCCCGCCGGTCGGGTCGACCGACGACGAGGGCGCCCCGGCCGATGACCGGGGCGCCCTGCGGGTGTCGTGCGGGAACTACAGGCCCAGCTCGGCCTCGAAGTTGCCGGCCTCCAGCCGCTCCTTGATCGCGACCAGGAAGCGGGCGGCGTCCGCGCCGTCGATCAGCCGGTGGTCGTACGACAGGGCCAGGTAGACCATCGACCGGACGGCGACGACCTCACCCAGCTCGGGGTCGTTGACCACGACCGGGCGCTTGACCACGGCACCCGTGCCGAGCATCGCCGACTGCGGCGACGGCACGATCGGGGTGTCGAAGAGCGCGCCCCGGCTGCCGGTGTTGGTCAGCGTGAAGGTCGCGCCCGCGATCTCGTCCGGGCTGATCTTGTTGGTGCGGGTGCGCTCGGCCAGGTCGGCGATCCGCTTGGCGATGCCGCCCAGGTTCAGGTCGCCCGCGCCGTGGATGACCGGGACCATCAGGCCGCGCTCCGTGTCCACCGCGATGCCGAGGTTCTCGGCGTCGGGGTAGGTGATCGTGCCCGCCTCCAGGTCCATGCTGGCGTTGACGATCGGGTAGGTCTGCAACGCCTCCACGGCCGCGAGGGCGAAGAACGGCAGGAACGACAGCTTCACGCCGTGCCGCTGCTGGAACGCGTCCTTGGCGCGGGCCCGCAGCTTGGCGACCTTGGTGACGTCGACCTCGACCACGGTGGTCAGCTGCGCCATCTCGTGCAGCGACTGCTGCATCCGCTTGGCGATGGTGGCGCGGATGCGGGGCAGCTTCTCGGTGGTGCCGCGCTTCGCGCTCGGCTGCGGCTTGGCGGCCGGCTTCGCCGCCGGGGCCGCGGCCGCCGCGGGCTGCTGCGCGGGAGCCGGGGCCGCCTTGGCCGCCTTGGCCTTCTCCGCCGCCTCCAGCACGTCCTGCTTGCGGATCCGGCCGCCGACGCCGGTGCCGTTGACCGAGGCCAGGTCGACACCGTGCTCGCTGGCGAGCTTGCGCACCAGCGGGGTCACGTAGCCGGCCGCCTCCTCGCCGCCGCCCTGGGCGGGCGCCGACGGGCGCTGCGGGGCCGGGGCCGACGGCACGGCCTTCTGCTCGGCCCGGGCCGGCTGCGCCGACACCTCGGCCTCCGCCGACGGCTCGTTGTAGGACATGCCCGGGGTCGGCTCCTCGACCTTGGGCTCCGGCTTCGGCTCGGGCTTGGGCTCCGGCTTCGGCTCGGGCTTCGCCTCGGCCTTGGGCTCGGGCTTCGGCTCGGCCTTGGGCTCGGGCTTCGGCTCGGCCTTGGGCTCCGGCTTGGCCTCGGCGGGGGCGGCACCGGCGGCGCCGATGACGGCCAGGTCCGCGCCGACCTCGGCGGTCTCGTCCTCGGCGACCTTGATCTCCAGGACGGTGCCGGCGACCGGGGACGGGATCTCGGTGTCGACCTTGTCGGTGGAGACCTCCAGCAGCGGCTCGTCCACCTCGACGGTCTCGCCGACCTGCTTGAGCCAGCGGGTGACCGTACCCTCGGTGACGCTCTCGCCGAGGGCCGGCATCTTGACCGGGGTGCCCTCGCCCGACGGCGCCGGGGCGGCCTGCGCCTGCGGCTCCTCGACGGCCGGCTGCTCCGCCTCGGCCTGCGGCTCCGCGGCGGCCTCGGCGGCCTCCTCGGCCGGCTCCTCCTCCTGCTGCGGGGCGGCCTCGCCACCGCCGGCCGACTCGCCCTCACCGGCGATCACGGCCAGCTCGCTGCCGACCTCGGCGGTCTCGTCCTCGCCGACCACGATCCGGCTCAGCACGCCCGCCGCCGGGGACGGGATCTCGGTGTCGACCTTGTCGGTCGACACCTCGAGCAGCGGCTCGTCGACCTCGACGGTGTCGCCCTCCTGCTTGAGCCAGCGCGTGACGGTGCCCTCGGTGACGCTCTCGCCGAGCCGGGGCATGGTGACCGATACCGGCATCTTCTAAGACTCCTTCATTCCCCTGGTGGGATCATCGCCCGTCGCCGGACGCCGCGGTTGTCGTGGTCAGGCGTGCGCGTGCAGCGGCTTGCCGGCGAGGGCCAGGTGCGCCTCGCCCAGGGCCTCGTTCTGCGTCGGGTGGGCGTGCACGAGCTGCGCCACCTCCGCCGGGTACGCCTCCCAGTTGTAGATCAGCTGCGCCTCGCCGACCATCTCGCCGACCCGGGCGCCGACCATGTGCACGCCGACGACGGGGCCGTCCTCCACCCGGACCAGCTTGACGAAGCCGGCCGTCTTGAGGATCTGGCTCTTGCCGTTGCCG
The DNA here is from genome assembly GCF_053602615.1 of Micromonospora sp. NPDC004336. Lineage (NCBI taxonomy): Bacteria > Bacillati > Actinomycetota > Actinomycetes > Micromonosporales > Micromonosporaceae > Micromonospora > Micromonospora sp. NPDC004336. The sequence goes on along the minus strand of NZ_JBSGDY010000077.1, from coordinate 8,217 downwards.
CCCAGGTTGTAGTTGTAGGTCTTGACCTTGTCGGCGCCGTACTGCTCCTTGGCCTTCGCCTCGGTCAGGCCGACCGACGCCAGCTCCGGGTCGGAGTAGGTGACCCGGGGGATGCCGGCCTCGTCGATCACGGCCGGGTTCTGGCCGGCGATCTCCTCGGCGACGAAGATGCCCTGCTGGAAGCCGCGGTGGGCGAGCTGGAGGCCGGGCACGATGTCGCCGACCGCGTAGACGTTCGGCACGCTGGTGCGCAGCCGCTCGTCGGTCAGCACGTAGCCGCGGTCCATCTTCACGCCCTGCTCCTCGTAGCCGAGGTCGGCGGTGTTGGGGCCGCGGCCGACGGCGACCAGCAGCAGCTCCGCCTCGACGGTCTCGCCGCCGGCGATGGTGACCTTGACGCCGCTGTCGGTCTTCTCGACCTTCTCGAACGGCTTGCCGACCTTGAAGTTGATCTTCCGCTTGCGGAACGCCCGCTCCAGCGCCTTCGACGACTCCTCGTCCTCGGCGGCGACGAGCCGGGGGAGCGCCTCGATGATCGTGACGTCGACCCCGAAGGACTTCCACACGCTGGCGAACTCGACGCCGATCACGCCGCCGCCGAGCACGATGGCCGAGGACGGGACCCGGTCGAGGGTGAGCGCGTGGTCGCTCGTGATGACCCGCTCGCCGTCGACCTCCAGGCCGGGCAGGCTCTTCGCGTACGAGCCGGAGGCCAGCACGACGTTGCGGCCGGTGTAGCGCTTGCCGTCGACCTCGACGACGTTCTTGCCGACCAGCTTGCCGTGGCCCTCGACGACGGTGATCGACTTGTTGCCCTTGAGCATGCCCTGCAGGCCCTTGTAGAGCCGGGCGATCACGCCGTCCTTGTACGAGTTGACCGCCGCCATGTCGATGCCGACCAGCTCGGCCTTCACGCCGAACTGCTCCGACTCGCGGGTCTGGTCGGCGATCTCGGCGGCGTGCAGCAGGGCCTTGGTCGGGATGCAGCCGTTGTGCAGGCAGGTCCCGCCGAGCTTGCCCTTCTCGACCAGCGCGACCGTCAGGCCCAGCTGGACGGCGCGCAGGGCGGTCGCGTAGCCGCCGCTGCCACCTCCGAGGATGACGATGTCGAAGGTTGCGTCGTTCGGCTCGCTCACGCTCAACTCCCAGGTCGCGTCGCTGCATCGGGGGTCACGGCAGGGTCACGGGACACACCCCACCTCGGTCATCTTGTCACCACCGGGCACAGGGCGCGTAGTGAGGTGCCCAACGACACGTCCGTGGCACGTACGCTTGGCACTGCCTTCGATGACGAAGCTTGGGGGAGAGGGCCGGTGGGACTGTTCCGACGACGCAAGAAGGCGCGCGCGGTGAGCCTCGACCGCACCGCCGACCGCGCCGACCTGGATCACCTGGCGAACTTCGTCCGGAGCCGGCGCGGCGTCGAGGCGTACATCGAGCCCCGCACGACCGTGACCGAGACCACCGTCATGCTGATCGCCGACGACGGGGAGTGGACCCGCCGCCGCATCGACGGCCCGGACGGCGCGCGCCGCTTCGCGTACCGGATGGGCATCCCCGTCTACGACGTCCGCCTGATGGGCTACCCGCAGCGGATGCGCGACTACAACGAACGCCGCAAGCGCCGCCCCGAGCTGTTCTGAGCCGGCGTCCGCGCCCGGCCGGGTGACACGGAAGGAGGGCCCCTCGGCGCCGAGGGACCCTCCTTCGCGTACGTCAGCCGTTGGCGGCGACGTCCTCGACGAGCTGGACCAGCGTGCGGACCGGCACGCCGGTGCCGCCCTTGGTCCAGTAGCCGGTCGCCTCGCCCGAGTGGTAGCCCGGGCCGGCGATGTCGATGTGCGCCCACGCCACGTCGTCGGTGACGAACTCCCGCAGGAACACGCCGCCCTGGAGCATGTGCCCGGCCCGGTCCATGCCGGCGTTGACCTGCGAGATGTCGGCCACCTCGGAGTCCATGCCCTTACGCACGTCGTCCGGCAGCGGCATCGGCCACGCCGGCTCGCCGACGGCGTCCCCGGCGACCCGGACCCGCTCGCACAGCTCGGGGGTGCCCATCACGCCGGCGATCCGCTTGCCCAGCGCGATGACCTGGCCGCCGGTGAGGGTGGAGGTCTCGAAGAGGTAGTCGCAGCCGTCCTCGCAGGCCCGCGCCATGGCGTCGCCCAGGATCATCCGGCCCTCGGCGTCGGTGTTGAGCACCTCGACCTTCTTGCCGTTGTACATGCTGATCACGTCACCCGGCCGGTACGACCGCCCGGACGGCATGTTCTCGGCCATCGGCAGGTACGCCGTCACCGCCACCGACGGCTTGAGCGCGGCGATCGCCAGCATGGCGGCGCCCACCGCGGCGGCCCCGGCCATGTCGGACTTCATCTCCCACATGCCCTGCGCCGGCTTGATCGAGATGCCGCCGGTGTCGAACGTGATGCCCTTGCCGACCAGCGCCACCCGCTTGCCGTTGCCGCCGCCGGCCGGGGTGTAGCTCAGCTTCACCAGGCGCGGCGGGGCCTCCGAGCCCTGCCCGACGGCGATGATGCCGCCGTAGCCGCCGGCCGCCAGAGCGGCCTCGTCGAGCACCTCGACCGCCAGGCCGGCCTCCCGGGCGGCGTCCGCCACCGAGTCGGCGAAGGACGGCGGGCGCAGCTCGTTGGGGGCGGTGTTGACCCAGTCCCGGCTGCGCCGGACCGCGCCGCCGACCGCCTGGGCCCGGGCGATCTCGGCCTGGGCGCCGGCGTCACCGGCGTCCGGGACGGCGACCAGCACCTCGGCCACCGGCTCCCGCCGGGCCGGCTGCGGCCGGGTCTTGTAGCCGGCGAACCGGTAGCCGCCGAGCAGCGCCCCCTCCGCCACGGCGCGCAGCGCGGCCGGCGCGTCGGCGTCGTCCGGCAGGGGCATGGCCAGCGCCACCCGGGGCGCGCCGGCGAGCGCCCGGACGGCCGCGCCGGCGGCCCGGCGCAGGGTCTCCGGGGCCGGGGCGGCGCCGGTCGGCTCCGGGCCCAGCCCGACCGCGGCGACCACCGGGGCGGTGACCGTGCCCAGCGTGGCCAGCTTGATCACCTCGCCGGGGCCGCCGGTCGCGCCGAGCAGCGCCAGCGTCTCGGTCAGCTTGCCGTCGAAGGCGGCGGCGATGCTCTCCGCGCCGCTGGCCAGGAGCAGGGTCGCGGCGGGTCCGCCGGTGGCGTCCTGCTCTCCGGTCTGGCTGTGCACGCCGATCACGATCGCGTCGACGGCGAGCTCGGCGGGGTCGGTGTCGACCAGGCTCAGGGTGGTGCTGGGCGATGTCACTGAAGCTACTCCGGGCGGGCCGGGCCGGTCGCGTCGTCGCGTACCGGCGATGAAGGTCTCCGGCGGAACGTACCCGCCGGAGGTCGGGGCTGTCCCGCCGACTGCTCCGACGGGTCCCGCCGATGCTAACCAGCGCTCCCTACCCCGGTAAGTTCCCACCCATGACCGACGCGACCCCCGACGCCGCCGCGACCCGGCTGCGCCGTTCCCCCCTGCACGAGCGGCACACCGCTGCGGGCGCCAAGTTCGCCCCGTTCGGCGGCTGGGAGATGCCGCTGGAGTACGCCGGCGGCGGAGTGCTCAAGGAGCACACCGCGGTGCGGACCGGCGTCGGCGTCTTCGACGTCTCCCACCTCGGCAAGGCGCGGGTGACCGGGCCGGGCGCCGCCGAGTTCGTCAACGCCTGCCTCAGCAACGACCTGCGCCGCATCGGGCCGGGCCGGGCGCAGTACACCCTCTGCTGCGACGACGCCACCGGCGGCGTGGTGGACGACATCATCGCCTACCTGCACGCCGACGACCACGTCTTCCTCATCCCCAACGCGGCGAACACCGCCGAGGTGGTGCGCCGGCTCCGGGCCGCCGCGCCGTCGTCGGTCACGGTCACCGACGAGCACGAGGCGTACGCCGTCCTCGCCGTGCAGGGGCCGCGCTCGGCCGAGCTGCTCGGCGCGCTGGGCCTGCCGACCGACCACGACTACATGAGCTTCTCCACGGCGACGCTGGACGGCGTCGAGCTGACCGTCTGCCGCACCGGCTACACGGGAGAGCTGGGCTTCGAGCTGGTGACGCCGGCCGAGCACGCCGTGACGGTCTGGGACGCGCTCTTCGCGGCGGGCCTCGACCTGCGCGCCTGCGGGCTGGCCGCCCGGGACACGTTGCGCACCGAAATGGGATACCCGCTGCACGGGCAGGACCTGTCGCCGGAGATCACCCCGGTGCAGGCCCGGTCGGGCTGGGCGGTCGGCTGGGACAAGGCGGCCTTCTGGGGCCGCGACGCGCTGCTCGCCGAGAAGGCCGCCGGCCCGAGGCGTACGCTGCGCGGCCTGGAGGCCGTCGACCGGGCGATCCCGCGCCCCGGCATGGCCGTGCACGTCGGCGACGCGCGGGTCGGCACGATCACCAGCGGCACGTTCTCCCCGACGAGGAAGCAGGGCATCGCCCTCGCCCTCCTGGACACGGACCCGAAGCTGGCCGACGGCGACCTCGTCGAGGTGGACATCCGGGGCCGCCGCGCCCAGATGCGCGTCACCCGCCCCCCTTTCGTGACCCCCTCGGTCCGCTGACCCGCCCCGGCCCTCCGGTTCAGACCGGGGGGCCGGGCCGTTCGCCGGCGTCCAGGACGGCCTGGGTCCAGCCGCCCTCGATGACGCCGGTGCCGTCGAGCACGGCCCAGTCGACCACGTCGGCGGCCTCCACGACGACCGGGGAGCCGATGCGCACCGTGGGATCGCTGTCGGCGTCGGTGGCGCTGGCCGCCTCGATCCGCTCCAGGGCATCCCACGAGGTCACCCCCGCCCAGACGAACTCCGGGCCGTCGTCGCCGGGCAGCCCGTACTTCACCACCAGCTGTGTCTCCGGCGGGAGCTGTCCGGCGAGGAACCGGGCGCGGATGTCGCCCAGCCCGGCGCGCGCGGTGGCGACCGCCCTGCTCATCGCGTCGCCCGGGCGGGCGTAACGCACGTCCGGCTGGATGCCGGCGAAGAGGGTGGCGCAGGCGGCGGCGTAGTAGCGGCCGTCCGGCCCCGGGTGCCCGGCGGGCGGGCGCAGGCTGAGGAACGAGTCGGCGTCGGGGTCGGTGGCCGGGTCCAGCTCCAGGCGCAGCAGCACCGGCGCCGTCGCCCCGTGCTGCTCCGGGTTGCCGTACGCCACCGCGATGTCGTGCCCGGTCACGGTGGCCAGCACCGGCAGCTGCACGAACGCGGGCACCTCCTCGCCGGCGAGCCCGTCGGTCCAGTCCCGCAGCAGCCGCCGCGCCGCGCCGGTCATCACCGCGCCCCACGCCCGGGTCAGGTGGTCCGGCACGCCCTGTGTCTGCAGCTCCAGCAGCCCGAAGCGGCGCAGCCCCTTGGTGGTGAACCAGAGCCCCTCGGCGTCGGACGAGTAGGGCACCAGCACCCAGTCGACGAGCCGGATCCGCCCCTGGGCGTCGGGGAGCGAGCGCAGCGCCGACGCCGGGTCGAGGAACTGCAGGCCGAAGACGTCCACCACGTCGCCGTCGACCGACTCGGCGACGGCGGCGGCCACCGCGCGGGCCGCCCACTCGTGGGCCGGCGGCCACCCGGGCCGGTATTCGGCCTGCACCACGACCAGGTGGCTCGCGGCGGCCAGCCGGGCGAGCTGCGCCTCCGTCGCGCCGAACGCGGTGAGCAGGTCCGGCGGCAGCGCGGGGAACTCGCCGATCGGGCGGGTGTCCACGCTCATCAGCGGGCTGTCGAGCATCTGCCGGGCCAGCCCGTGCACCGGCTCGGCGAGCCGGCCGCTGAGCCGCTGCACGGCGGTCTTCGCGCTCACCCTCGGCAGCCCCGTCATGGGCACCAGGTAGGTCGCGCTCAGCGACTCCGGGACGGGTACGGGCAGGAAGTCGTCCGTGATGAGCATGTCGTCCCCCGGTTGGCCGCGCCGGTGCTGTCGTGGGAGAACGCTACCCGCCGCGGCGTGCCCCGTTCAGCCGGACAGCACCAGTCCCAGGTAGACCAGCGTGGTGACCACCTCCACGGTCGCGCCGAGCACGTCGCCGGTGACGCCGCCGAGCCGGCGTACCACGTGCCGCAGCAGCCCCACCGCGACGGCGAGGGCGGCGGCGACGGCGAGCGGCCCCTGCCACGGGCGGCCCGGCACGGCGGCGACCGCCGCCAGCGCGACGGCGACCGCCCCGGCGGTCAGCGCGACCGGGCCGACGGTGCCGGCCACCAGCGCGCCGAGCCCTTCCGGGCGGGCCGCCGGCACGCCGCGCCGGCAGGCCACCGCCACCCCGAGCCGGCCCGCCGCGGTCGCGGCCACGACCGCCGCGAGCGCCGCCGGCCACGAGCGCCCGGCCAGCTCCGCGAGGGCCGCCGCCTGCAGCAGGAGTACGACCACCAGCGCGGCCACCCCGAACGGGCCCACGTCCGGCTTCTTCATGATCTCCAGCGCGGCGGCCCCCCGCCGGTACGACCCCAGCGCGTCCACGGTGTCGGCCAGCCCGTCCAGGTGCAGCCCCCGGGTGAGCAGCGCCCCGGCGCCGACGGTCACCACCGCCGCGACCAGCGGGGGCGCGAGCGCGGCGGTCGGCAGCAGGATCGCGGCGAGGACGGCGCCGAGCAGCGCGCCGACCGCCGGGGCGAGCGCCATCGCCGTCCCCGCCACCGCCCGGTCGATGCGCCCGGCGCGTACCGGCAGGGTGGTGAAGGTGGTCAGCGCGAGCCGCGCCCCGTCGGCGAGCCGCGACTCAGCCGGCACGCCGGCCGGACGGGTCCACCGGTTCCGTGCCCGTCGACGGTTCCGTCGGGTCCACCGGTTCCGTGCTGGTCGGCCCGGGGCCGGCCGGCTCGGGCTCGCGGAAGTCGGGCTCGTCGGGGCCCGGCCCGGGCCCGCCGTCCTCGTCGTCGTCACCGCCGCCGGGGGACGGGCGGGCCGGCAGCGCGGCGGCCAGCGCCAGCACCGAGCGCAGCAGCGGCAGCGCGGCCAGGGCGTTCGCGCCCTCGCCCAGGTCGAGCCGCACGTCGAGCAGCGGGGTCAGGCCGAGCACGTCGGCGGCGAGCCGGACGGCGGGGTCCCCGCGGTGGTCGGCCAGCAAACACCAGTGCCGGGCCTGGCCGGCGAGGTCGCGGCTGACCATGGCGGCGGCCACGCCGACCGGCCCGTCCAGCATGACCGGCAACCGGCGGGCGGTCGCGCCCAGCAGGATCCCGGTCGCCACGGCGACGTCCCCGCCGCCCAGCTCGGCCAGCACGTCCTTGGCGGTGCGCGGCGAGCGGCGGGTCCGGTGCAGCGCGTCCCGCACGGCGGCGCACCGCCGCATCCAGGCCGCGTCGTCGATCTCGCCGGAGCCGGTGACCACCCGGCCGAGCACCGCCGGGGTCTCCGCGCCGGCCGTCGCGGCCAGCACCGCCGCCGCGGCGGCCTCGGTGCCGGCGCCGCAGGCCCCCAGCACCAGCAGGCGTACGCCCGCGTCGGCGGCCTGCTCGGCGAGCCGCCAGCCGTCCCGCAGGGCCGCCTCGACCTGCTCGCCGGCCAGGGCCGGCTCGTCCTCCATCGGCGCGGACACGGGGGTCTCCACGACGTGCACGTCGGCGCCGCTCTCGGCGGCCAGCCGGGCCAGCACCCCCTTGCCGGCGCGGGCCTGCCGCGCCCGGCGCGCGGACTCGCCGTCGACGGCGCCGGCGGCGGCCCCACCGAGGTGGTCGCCGTGCAGCAGCAGCACGCGTACGGAGCCCCACGGGGCCGGGGTGGCGGTGCCCTGCGTGGCGGCGGCGAAGCCGACCACCCGTTCCAGCGCCCCCAGCCCCGTCCCGGGCACGTCCAGCGTGGCGAGCCGCTCGATGGCCTGCGGGCCGGCGTACTCGTCGGGCATGGGGAGTTCCATCCCGGGCTGGATGACCAGGCCGGTGGCGACCATCGGCAGCGCCATGGTCGGCGCCGCCCAGGCCGTGCCGGCGGGCTCGCCCCGGGCGGCCTCCGGCGGGCCCGCCGCGCCGCTGGCCGTCGCGGCGGCGGCCGGTGCGCCGGCCGGGCCGGTGGTGGGCGCGCCCGCCGCGCCGGTGCTGGGCGGCACGCCCCCCGTCGGGCCGGTGCTGGGCGGCACGCCCGTCCGGCCGGTGACGGCCGACTCGTCCGTCGGACCGGTGGTGGCGACGGCCGGGGCGGCCGGCGGCTCCGTAGAGCACACCTCTGAACACCACTCACACCGCCTACAAACTCGGTTTGGGTTTTTTTGTTGTTAATTTT